>JBEBGK010000335.1:0-4995 GCA_040081515.1 Chthoniobacteraceae bacterium | reverse complement strand
GTGCGGAGAAACCAAATCATGCGGTGGGTGTAGTCGCGATGGGTTTCCCAAATGCGGCGGCGTTCCTTGGGCGTGGCGGCGGGATAGGCGTCGGAACCGCCGGCGAGGCCCCAGTGGAGCAGGTAGTTCACGCCGTCGTTCATCTTGGTTTTGTCGCCCGGGACTCCGCCGCCGAGGCCAAACTTGGCGTCTTTGCCGAGGCGGGCGATCTCGCGGCGCAACAGCTCGAACTCGGCGGGATCGTAGTTTTGCGGGGCGGTGAGTTCGACGCGGTTCGCGGGATCTTTGGTGAGGCAGGCGTAAAGATTGGCGCATTGCAGGTGGGTATCGCCATCGCCATCGTGCACGTCGGTGGTGAGGCCCTGCACATGCGGCAGCAGCGTCTTGCCATCGGCGGCGAGTCCACTGATGGAACTGCTCATCACAGGCAGATCGATGGGACCTGGCGGATTGACGAGCTTCAACAGCACTCCGGCGAGGGATTCGCCAAATTGCGCGCGGGATTCGCGACCGATCGTGAAACTCACCCCCGCGATGGGCAGGAGATCGCCGTAGTAGGTGGCGTCAATGAAGACGGGTGCCTCGATGCGGCCGCGATAGTCGGAATAAACCCGCACGAGCCGCGCCTCCTTTTTGTCGGCACGCACGGGCTGAAAACGATCCGCAAACACAACGCCCTCGGTTTTGAGCCAATCGCTGAGGATCCGCTCCATGACATGCGGCTCCGGCGTGGCCGTCTTCTTGCCATAGTGAGCATCCACTTTCCCCCGCAGCTCGGTCCACAGCCCGCCGACACTCTCCGGCTTCATGCGGTCGATCTCTCCAAAGCCAATCGTCTCGGCAAAACGACCGCCGACATGCGTGGACGGGTCCGCCAGCACGACATGTTGAATGCCCGCACGCCGCGCCGCGATCGCCGCCGCGATGCCCGATGGCGTGGCACCGAAAACGGCCACGTCATACGGCTGCGTGATGGGATTTCGCCCCGTGGCCTGATTCACGATGACACGCTGCCGCGCCCGTTCATCGAAACTCCCGCGCTGCACATCGTCCTCGTGAAAAACGGTCATGAGGACCTGCTTCTCGAAGGTCTTGCGGTTGTAGTCGTAGATCAGCCGGATCTCGCTGGGCGGCCCCTCGATGGCATCGGGATAGGAGACGCCGCCGCGTTCATCGATGAGCAAACCTTTGCCCCAAGTGCGGCCATCATCCTCCGAGAGATACGCCGTGAGATGCGAGCGCACCTTGCCCGCATGACGCACCATCAGCAGCCGGCCACTGGCCAGCCTGCGGATGAAAAATCGCGACTCCGCATGCTCGATGCTCGATGGCGCGACATCCGTCCACGTCTTGCCGCGATCTTTGGAAAACGATTCACCCAGTCCGTATCCCGTGCGCACGAGCATCCAGAGCGAGCCGTCCTTCCGCTCGACGATCATGTTTTCGTCGCCGTTGCGGTCTTCGTATTTCGGGATCGTCGCGCTGCCGAACTCCGCAAAGGTAGCTCCCTGATCGGTGGAACGCAGGATGCGTGAACTGCGTTCGTCGCGCCAGAGGCAGGTGGGCAGCAGCCACTCGCCCGAAGTGAGCACCGCGGGCTTGTTCAGCATCACGCCCACACTGAGGTAACGCGGCTGCGACCACACCGGATTCTCCACGGACGCGTCCTCCGTCATGATGGCGAAGTTGTGCATGGAACCCGGGTCCTTTTGCGACCAAAACAACCACACGCGCCCCTGCGGATCGTGCCAGAGGCAGGGATCAAACGCCCGCACCGGTCCGCTGCCATCGGGATCAATCACCAGCTTCAGCGGCGACCACGAGCGCCCGTCATCGCCGCTGGTGGCGAGCATGACGTAGTTGTGCTGATCCTCGCCGAGGCCACCGCCATACCAAGCCGCCCACAGCCTCCCATTCCGCGCCCCCTCGATGCTCGGGATGCCCTGATGCATGCGGCGTTCATCCGCGTATTCCGCCTTGGGTGAAAAATCCGGCACGGTGGCCTTGGCAGCGCCAACTGGATCAGCGGCATCGCTCGTGTGCGGCGCGAGGGTAAGGAACAGGATGGCGAGGAGCGTGAAGGTCTGTTTCATGATTTCCGTCATGGAGTGGCGGAGTGATGGAGTTGAGGAGAACGGGAAGTCCCACCTACTCCGCCGCGTGCAGCGTGGCGAGTGGTGCGAGCAGCAGGACGGTGAGGAGGGCTTTCATGGATCGGATTTCTTCAGTGGTCGGCTTTGCGGCGAAACGTCGTCACGAAGATGGGTTTACGGCACCCATTTGAAATCGGCAAAGATCACCTTGGTCAGGTCGGAGCCTTGTTTGGGTAGCAAGTGGACTTTGCCCACGCTGGACCAATTGGACATCGGCTTCTTGTTGAGACGGTTGATGAGGCGCTCTGGGGCGATGGTCATCTCCTGCCAGTGGTCGGAGGCGGTGATCTCCAACTCGACCGCGTTGTGGTCCGCGGCGGTGAGCACCACGGTTTGAGGCTCGGTGCAGTAGAACTTGAAGCTCAGCCGCGATTTCGCCGGGGCTTGCCATTTGGGATCGTGCAGGTGCTCGGTGCCGGAACCGCGGCCGTTGTTCGTCGAACGAAATCCCTTGATGCCTTGGGGGCCTTCAAGCTCGGCGATGTTGCTCCAGGCGCTGTAACCGCTGTCGGAAAGGTCACTCGATGGTTTGTCGGTGGCCACCGCGTTGCCGAGCTTTGCAGGGATCGCCGCCTTGAAGTCGGTCGAGCGAACGATGGTCGAGTCGTAGGTGATGTTGGCGTAGCCGAAGACATAGTCGTCAACCTTGAGCACTAGCAGCTTGCCGACCCACTGCGGTCCCTGCCGCACGCTTGGGGTGTCGCGCCATGAACGAGCGTGGCTGCTCGGGGTCTTGAGCGCGTAAAACATCTCGACCTTGCGCACGCGGTCGGGTGACGCCGGAGTGATGACGAGTTCCGGCACTCCTTCGGCATCCAAACGGATCTCGGACCTCGGATGCTCCGGCCAGGTCACGTCTTTGCCGAGCACATGTTTTTCCAACCAAAATTTGGTGTTGTGCCCGATCTTCTGGGTGTCGTGATGTCCACGCGCTTGAATCGCAAACGACCACGGCACGTTCTTCGGAAACTTCTTGAAGCTCTCCAGCCCCCGTTCGTGCCCGCCATGATGATCGTTTGAGCCATTCAAAAACAACGTCGCTGCCGTGATGAACGGCACATGGGCCTCGGGCGCGATCGAAGCCAGGATGATCTCTTCGCCCGACGACTTCGGTGGCTCGACGTAAGGCACGTTGTAAAGCCAGACCTGCTTGTCGCGGTAGTAGTCGTTGTAGCCGATGCCGAAGTAGGCGGCGACTGCCTTCACCCGCGAATCGGTGGCAAGATTCCACATCAGTGTGCCACCATACGAATAGCCCGTCGCTCCGAGTCGCTTACGATCCACTTCCTTCTGCTGTTCGAGATAGCTCAGCACCCGGCGCTGGATGGCATACCACACGTAGTCGGAAGTCTGCTTCGGATCGGTGATGGGCTTTCCGTCCAAGTCCTGAGCCCGCACCGGTCCCGCCACCGTTCGATCCATGTTTCCGTGCCGCAGCTTCTCTGGATACTTCGTGAAGTGAGGGCGGCTTCCCGTCTTTCCGCAGTAGTCATGCGCCATCACCGCCCAGCCATCCTCGACAAACTTCCGGTCCGGGTCCGCTGCGCCCATCCAGCCATGCACCACCAGCAGCCCGGGAGCCTGCGTCGCACCCGTCTTGACCCTGAATCGGCAGTAAACGCGAATCTCCTCACCGAGCACATACGCGCTGATGTAGGAGTCCCGGTTGAAGATGCCGTCCCGCGTCTCCTGTTTCACAACCTCCTCTTTGAAGTCTCCAAGATTGGGGTCGTAGTCCTTCCACAGAGCGGCTGGAGTCAAAATGGGCCCGCCAGCGTGCAGCGTGGCGAGTGGCGCGAGGAGGAGCGAGGCGAGGAACAGGCGACAAAAAGATGGGAGACAGAAAAATGGGGTGCGGTTGTTCAAAGTCTTCATGTTTTTGTCTCTCATCTTTTCGTCGCGAAAATCAGGAATGGGTTCGGCTTCATCGATTCTGCTGGGATTGCTTCACCGCTTCGATGGACTTGAGGATATTCTCTTTCCAGACGCCTCCCAGATTCGGCAGGTCGGCGCGTTCGAGGGTCTTGATCGCTTCGTCAAACTGGCCACGCCTGGTCAGGATACGGGCGATGCCTTGCAGCGCGGCGTATTCGTCTGCGGCTCCGATTCGGGTTCTTCCTGCGACGATGGCGTTGTACGCTTCGAGGGCCTTTGCATCGTCCTGAAGGTTGTTTTCGCGGTTCTGTGCGGTCAGCAATCGGATGGTGTCGCGGCTGCGCGGCTCACTGGTGAACTTCAACGCAGCGAGCATATCTGCTTCGGCCTTTTCACCGGCTTTGGTGATGGAATAGGCCCTGCCCCGCCAATGCAGTCCATCACCGCGTTTCCAGAAAGGCCACTTGGAGATGTCTTCACTCCCGAATTGCTCAATGACCTGCGCGGCTTTGAACTGATCGAGCAGGTTTTGCATTTGCACCGATTTCTTTACCGCTTCGATGGGGATGCGCCCGGTAAGCTGGTCGGCGAGTTCGGACTTGCGAAGGTGGCGGGCGTAACCTGCGGCGAGTTCGAGGGCGTGGGACTTTTGGAGGTCGGTGACGTTGCCCTCTGCGGCGGCGATGCACGCGGAGAGCGCCTCCTCGCGCTTGCCGGTGCGGGCGAACTCGGCGGCGATGCGCATGGCTTCGAGGAAATCAGGGGCCGGCGGACCACGATCGAACTCGAAACTGTTGCCGTCGTAGAAGGTCGCAAACTTCAGCACCTCGTGGAAGCCGTCGGTGCCGGTCGGAGAAAAGGCGGAGTATTCCGAGCCATCCTCGCGGATGCGCTGACGGCAGACGTTGATGTGCCAGGGCAGGCTCTTGTCGGGCTTGCGACCGATGATTTGATTGAGCGGGTCGTG
>JBEBGK010000334.1:0-5000 GCA_040081515.1 Chthoniobacteraceae bacterium | reverse complement strand
CTCTATGTGCTCCCGGATCAGCAGCGGAAGGGTCACGGCCGGCGGATGCTCGGGCACATCTGTGCGCGGGCGCGCAGCCTCGGCGCCTCGGGAGTCTGGCTGCAGGTGAACAAACGCAACGAGCGCGCGATCAGGGCCTACTTGAAGGCGGGGTTCCACATCGAAAAGGAAGCCGTGTTCGACATCGGGAACGGTTTTGTGATGGACGACTACCTGATGGCGCGTGGCACGGATCCCTCGTAGCCGACGACGAGGGCATTCCCTCTTGTCGCCGATCGGGTGAGTTGCTAGCAGAGCGGCTCGTTTTTGAACCCCGCAACCACCCATGAGCACCCACATCGAGTCCACTCTCATCGAGAATCGCGTCTTCAAACCTGCAAGGGCGTTTGCGAACAAGGCGCGCATCAAGTCGATGCAGCAGTACAAGAAGATGTGGAATGAGAGCATCAAGAGCCCGGAGAAGTTCTTCGGGCGCGAGGCGAAGGAACTCACCTGGCAGAAGCCGTGGAAGAAGGTGCTCGACTGGAAATGCCCCTTCGCAAAGTGGTTTGTCGGCGGGCAGCTCAATGTCTCGGAGAACTGCCTCGACCGGCACTTGAACGGCCCGCATCGCACGAAGGCGGCCCTCATGTGGGAGGGCGAGCCGGGTGAAAAGCGCGTCCTCACCTATCAGCAACTCCATCGCGAGGTGTGCCGTTTTGCCAATGTGCTGAAGCGCAACGGCGTGAAGAAGGGCCATCGCGTGATCATCTACATGCCGATGATTCCCGAGGCGGCCGTGGCGATGCTCGCGTGCACGCGCATCGGGGCGATTCACTCGGTGGTGTTTGGCGGGTTCAGCGCGGAGAGCATCAAGGACCGCGCGCTCGACTGCGGCGCGACGCTCATCATCACCGCGGATGGCAGCTACCGTCGCGGCACGATCGTTCCGCTGAAGAAGAACGTGGACGACGCGCTCAAGAGCGGCGAGACAGCGGTGAAACGCGTGATCGTCTTCCGCCGCACGGGCGCCGACATCCACATCGAGGAAGGACGCGACGTGTGGTGGCACCGCGAACTCGAATACGTGGACGCGAAATGCCCCGCGGTCGCGCTCGATTCCGAGACACCGCTTTTCATCCTCTACACGAGCGGCTCGACGGGGAAACCGAAGGGCATCCTGCACACGACCGGCGGCTACCTGCTGCACGCGTACATGACGTGCAAGTACGTCTTCGATCTGCGCGACGAGGACGTTTACTGGTGCACCGCCGATGTCGGCTGGGTCACCGGGCACACTTACATGGTCTATGGACCGCTCGCGATGGGCGCGACGACGCTGATGTATGAAGGCGCGCCGAACTGGCCGGAGAACGATCGTTTCTGGCGCATCATCGAGGACTACGGGGTCACCGTTTTCTACACGGCCCCGACGGCGATTCGTGCGTTCATGAAGTGGGGCGACGAGTGGGTGACGAAGCATGACCTCAGTTCGCTGCGTCTGCTCGGCACCGTCGGAGAGGTGATCAATCCCGAGGCGTGGATGTGGTATCACAAGCTCATCGGCGGCGGGCGGTGCCCGATCGTGGACACGTGGTGGCAGACCGAGACCGGTGGCCACATGATCACTCCAATTCCCGGCGCGACGCCCACTAAGCCTGGCACCGCGACGCTGCCATTCTTCGGCGTCGATGCCGCGATCGTGGACGACCAAGGCAAGGAACTCGGGCCGAATCAGGGCGGCAAACTCGTCATCCGCAAACCGTGGCCATCGATGCTTCGCGGCATCTGGGGTGACAATGCGCGCTACAAGCAGACGTACTGGAGCGAGTTCAAAGGCATGTATTTCGCCGGCGACGGCGCGCGGCGCGACAAGGATGGCAACTTCTGGATCGTCGGCCGCATCGACGACGTGCTGAATGTCGCCGGCCACCGCCTCGGCACCGCCGAGGTCGAGAGCGCGCTCGTCTCGCATCCGTCGGTCGCGGAGGCCGCGGTCGTCGGCAAGCCGGACGAACTGAAAGGCCAGGCTGTCGTGTGCTTCGTCACCGTGAAGACCGGCCACGCGGCGACCAAGGAACTCGCCTCTGACCTGAAGAAGCACGTCCGCACGGTCATCGGCCCCGTGGCGACCCCGGATGAGATCCGCTTCGCCGAGGCGCTGCCCAAGACGCGCTCGGGAAAAATCATGCGCCGCCTGCTCAAGCAGGTCGCCGCGGGCGAGTTGATCAAAGGCGACACCACGACCCTCGAAGACCTCAGCGTGCTGGCGAAGCTGTCGGCATCCGAAGACTGAGCCGTCAGTTTCACTCTGCCTGCCACGCCGCGGTGGCATAAACCGCGGTCATGAAACCTGCCGGGGCGTCGCCGCTCTGGAAACGAGCGGACTTCCGGCAGACCGCGCGCCGTCTTTCCCGGGGAGCAATGTCAACTCCCGCCGGCAGGAGGGCCACGCCAAGAATCGCGCTCGCTCCTTCCCTCTGGCACGTCCCTCGCTTAGACATCTGGGTTCAGCCCTGCATGAGTCTCCGTGTCGCCATCTGCATCACCACGCACAATCGTCGTGCGGAACTGGAGCGCACGCTCGCCCATGTCGCCGTGCTTGCGCCGCAGCCGGATGAGATCCTCGTCGTCGCGGACGGCTGCACGGACGGCACCGCGGATTTCGTCCGACAGCGGCATCCGGAGGCGCGGCTGCTCGTCCATGACACCGGACGCGGCTCGGTCGCTTCCCGCAATGAAATGGCCCGCGCGACCGAATGCGACATCCTGCTGAGCCTGGACGACGACAGCTACCCCATCGAGCCCGACGCGATCGGGCGGATCCGGTCGCTGTTCGAGGCCAACCCCCGGCTCGCGGTCGCGTCGTTTCCGCAGCGCACGGACGAATTTCCCGAGTCGCTGAATCGCACCGGCTTCGGCACTGCGCATTTTCTCGGCTCCTACCCGAGCAGCAGCGCCGCGCTGCGCCGTGCGGCGTTCATCGAGCTGGGGGGATTCTTCGAGCCGTTCTTCCACATGTACGAGGAGCCGGATTTCGCGCTGCGCTGCGCGTGCGCCGGCTGGCAGGTGCGCTTCGAGCCATGCGTGATCGTCCGGCATCACTGGACGGGCTCGCAGCGGAATGAGATGCGCAATCACCAGCGCCAGGCGCGCAACGAACTCTGGAGCGTCCTCGTGCGCTGCCCGATGCCGTGGCTGCTCGCGGTGGCGCCATTCCGGATCTTCCGGCAATTCGGCTACGCCTGCTCACGCGGACTTGCATGGATCCTCGGCGAGCCAGCTTGGTGGTGGCAGAGTCTCCGCGGACTCCCGGCCTGCCTCGCAGCCCGGCAGCCGCTGCCGTGGCCGCGCTACCGGGCGTGGATGGAACTGGTGCGGACGCCTCACGCGGATCACGCGCGGTGGAACCTGGACTTCGGCACGCCATGAAGATCTCCTTTTCCGCCACCAATCCGTGCCACATGTGGCCGCTGGCGCACGCCGTCGCGCAGGAGGGAATCGCCGGGCTGTTCTACTCGGGCTACCCGGGATGGAAAATCGCGGGTGCCGATCCGCGGCTGCTGCGCTGCCACAGCCTGCGGACAAACGTCGTTTACGCCCTGCTCAAGTACGTCCCCGATCTGCTTCGCCCGCGTTCGCGGAAGCTCTACTCGTGGCAGGATCGCGGCTTCGATCGCTGGGTGGGGCGGCATCTCGAGCCTTGCGATTTCATCCATGCGATGCCCGGCCAGGCGCTTCACACTTTCCGCGCGGCGCGGAAGGCGGGCATCCGGACCGTGCTCAATCACGCGACCGGGCCGGTGCGCGACTGGGTCCGCATCATGGAGCCGGAGTTCCAGCGCGTCGGCCTGAAACTCGAGGCCGTGTGCCCGTATGATGCGGAGTATTTTGCCCGCGAGGACGAGGAGTATGCGCTGACGGATTATCACTGCGCGGCATCGACGGTCGTCCGGCGGCAACTGGTCGCCCTCGGGATTCCGGAGGAGCGCATCTGGGTGGTCCCCTACGGCGCGGACACGGGGGCGCCGGTGTTTCAGCGCGCGAAAAATCCGTCCGCGCCGCCGGTCTTCCGGATTCTGTTCGCGGGGCAGATCGGACTTCGCAAGGGCATCAAGACGCTGCTGGAAGCGCTGACGCTCGCAAACCGCCCGACCTGGAAAATGGACTTCATCGGCGCGCGACTGCCCGAGGGCGCGATCGACATCGCGGCGTACCGCGGGGCGACACCGCTCTCGTTTCACGGCCCATTGTCCCAGCAGCAAGTGGCCCGCGCGATGCGCGACAGCAGCGTGCTCGTGCTGCCATCGCTGGAGGAGGGATTCGGCCTCGTCGTGCCGCAGGCGCTGAATTGCGGGTGCCCGTGTGTCGTCAGCGACCGGGTGGGCGGCGGCGACTACGTGCGCCACCGGGAGAACGGGAGCATTTTCCCCGTCGGCGACGCGCAGGCGCTCGCAGCGGAACTCCTCTGGTGGGAAACCCATCCCGGCCGGACCACCGACAACTTCACGTGGACGACGCCCGCTCGCACGCTTATTGCGAAGAGTCAGGGTGCGCTGACGCCATGAACATCTTCCAACGACCAGTCCGGCCCGGAAAGCCGCCGGGCCCGCCGCCCGCGCGACCCGCGAGGACGAGCCCCGAGCAGGCGTGGACGCAGCCGTGGCCGCGGCTGGATGCGACCTTCGCCGCGCTGGTCGGCCTGACGCTGACCGCGTTCGCGATGACCAGCGGCCGGGACCAGTATCCTTCGCAACTCGCGAACACGACCTCGATCGGCGTGCTCTGCGCATTCATCGCCAGCCTCTGCTTCGAGGCGCGCGGCGGTCTCAAGAATCTCGTCCGCGCGGAAGTGATCGGGATCGCGGCATTCTACTACCTGACGCTCTACGAGTTTCTCTTCCCACAGCCGTACTTCGATACCAACATGCCGGACCTTCGTGCCACATACTTGGCGCTCTGGGCGGTCGTCATCGGATTCGCGGGGCTCTTCCTCGGCCGGCATCTGCTGCCGCGGGGAC
>JBEBGK010000333.1:0-5002 GCA_040081515.1 Chthoniobacteraceae bacterium | reverse complement strand
AAGACGGCCACCACTGGGATTTTGGAGCGTCGCTCATTCCGCTGGGGAAGTTTTCACACAGCTTGGTGAGGAGGCGGGCTGTCCGCAGAGATGAGGGCGCTGCGGCCAAGTCAGACAGCGGCTTCAGCTCCTCCGACAGCCCGAATGCGATTGGCACACTGCATCGCGAGGGACGCCGAAACGGGCTGAAGCCCGTGACGGCTTTGGCGTTTCCCGATCGCACGCTGCCTTCAGGGAAAAGATTCCCGCGTTCCCACGAACGCAGCTACGCCATTTCCGGGACCGTTCCACTCCATGGGCGACGACTGAACCGGTCGTCCATCGCAGAGTGCCCGCCTCGTTACGTCGTCGGCTACGAAAGGAAACGGGGCACGGCTTTCACCGTGCCCCGTTTGCAAAACGCTACCGGCTCCGCGTTACGCCTTTTGCTCGTCCACATGGACGGGCTTGTAGCCGCCGATGCTCTTGAAATAGAGGAGGATCAGGAGGTAAATCACGGCCATCGTTGCCGGGATGTAGGAGTCGGCCTTGAGCGTCTTGCGGTCTCCCGTGATGCTGGCCTTGTGGACGGCGCGCTCTTCGGGGCTGAGGGCGGCGAGCGCCGCGCCGAGGTTCGGGTTGCCTTCGGGCTTGAGGACTCCGGCCTTTGAGAGCTTGGACTCGAGAGTTTGGAGGAGTTCCTTTTGTTTCGCGTTCGCCGCGATCTGTTCCTCGAGCTTTTTCCTGTCTGCCTCGATCGACTTCGTCTGAAGCTTCAGGGCGCTGGCACGTCCCGCGACAGCCTCGTATTCGTGGTCCCATTCCTGGATGCCCTTCGCAACCATGGCGGCGAGTTCCGCCTGAATGGCCTGTTCGTCCGCCGCAATCTTCTGCGCCTTTTCCCCAAGCCCCTTGATTTCGGCCTCCGCCTTCTTCGTTTTCTCGGAGAGCTTCTCGTTCTCGATGTCCGGCCCGCCCTTCGGGAGCAGTTTCCGCGCGGAGAGCAGGGTCGACTGCACTTCGCCCAGCTTCTTGCCGTCGAGACCGAAGGCGGCTGAGGCTTCCATGTTCAGGAATTTGCTCGGCTGCTCGGCCTTGTAGGTCGCGAACGCGGCTTCATTGATCTCCTTGAGGTTCTCCCCCGAGAAGCGATCTTTTGCGTAGCCGAGACCGGGACCGCCGATGAGACCGGCTGAGAGCATGCCGATGCCGCCCATGATGCTGATGGCCACCGCACCGGTGCGCGGATAGCGATCCGAAGCCACTGCGAGCATGGTCGGCCAGAAGAACGTCTTTCCGACTGCGTAGATGCCGAGCGCGACGAGCGCCATGGCAAAGCTGTTCATCCCGCTCGACAGGCGCAGACCGACGAATGCCAGAACCGAGCACAGCAGGAGCAGACCCACGGGCGAAATCTTGAGGGTCTTCTCGATGAAATTCGCGCAGAAGCGGAGCGTGAACATGATCACCGAGGTCCAGAGGAAGAGCGCCTTGCCCTGCTCGGAGGTGAAGAGGTTGCCGGTGATGTTCTGAATCCAGCCGTCGGTTCCGAGTTCCACCGCACCGACGAGTGCGTGTGTGACGAAGAGCACAAACAGCAGGCCGGAACCGAGGGGCCACTGCATGAGCATCGCCAGCCCGATCACGAGCGCGATGCCGATGGCCAGGCCGGAGCCGGTCGAGAGCTGGAACGAATTCTGGCAGTAGAGCGCGATAAGCGCGCAGACCGCGATCGCGGCGAAACCCTCGAGGGCTGGCTTTTCCATGCGACGGCTGATCACGCCGAGCGCCACGAGAAAGATCGCAGCCAGTGCATAGGAAGTGTCGCTGGCGAGTTGCAGGGACCCCTGGAAGAATTGCGCGAGAAGATAGCACACCACGAGGCTGCCCATGATGCCGACGTCGCGGAACATCTGTCCGAAAGCCAATCCCTTTTCCGATGCCTCGGACTTCGGGAACTTCTGCCCCATGAACATCAACCCGTAGAGCACCGTGGGCACGAGGTAGAGGGCGAGTTGGTACTTCCAGTCGATTTCCAGTTTGTCGTCCAGGTACCAGCCGAGCACGACGCCGATGATCATGCCCGCAGGCCAGCTCGCGTGCAGGATGTTCAGGTAGTGCGTGCGGTTGTTCGGATAGAGCGTGGCGACCAGCGGATTGGCCACTGCTTCGAGCGTGCCATTGGCGTAGGCGAAGAGGAACATTCCCCAGAAAAGGAACCCGTACGCGTTCTGCGGCGTCGTGGCGCTGAAGGTGACGAATGCCGACAGCAGATGGAGCGCGAAGGCGACGATGACCAGCTTGCCGTAGCCGATCTTGTCGCACACGAAGCCGCCGATGATGATGCCGAAGCAAAAACCCGAAAAGCCCGCGCCGCCGATGGCGCCGAGCTGCGCGCCGGTGAAGCCGAATTCGCCCCCCCAGTTGTCGAAAATGCCGCCGCGGAGCGCGAAGCCGACGCCGGCTGCGAGGATGGCCATGAATCCGGCCCAGAGGAGACGGCTGGCGTTTGGCGCGATGCCTTCAGTTTTTGCTGACATGATATGGAGGTGGGTTGGTTAGGTTGGTCGTCTGTGGGGGGAAGTCCCTTGGACGGCGGGCAATACACTTGGTCCGGTATGCCGACGTCAAGGAGATGAATACAATTCTTATAGGCAGCGGGCGGGTTCCGGCGGCGCCGGAATGCCCTCGATTTGAGCGTTTGGAGCGCTCTAAAGCGTGAATGCTGGCAGCTTCACGATCGCCCCACCCTTGAGCGCGCTCTCGTGCGCGCAAAGCCCCACGCATGTCCAGTTTGCGGATTGCTTCGCATTGGGGAACGGCTCGCGATTTTCCACCAGCGCCGACACGAACTCATGCGCGAGGTGCGGATGCGAGCCGCCGTGACCGGCACCCTGCGTGAAGGAAAGGTGCGACTTTTTTCCGAGGTCATACACGCCTTTCGTCGTGAACTGCTGGATCGCCTTCGGCAGGCGCTTCGCAAAATCCGGCGTCTTGATCCGCTTCGGGATCTTCGGCTCGGGCAGCTTTGCGGTGTGCATCACCAGCGGCTCGTGCTCGACGAGCGGCCACTCGACCGATGCCTTGCTCCCGTAAACATCGATGCTCTCCCGATACTGCCGCGCCGTGTCGAACAACGAGCGGATGATGCGCGCGCTCACATCGCTGCCCTTGTATTTGATATGCGCGGTCTCGACGGCAAACTTGCTGCCGTAGTGCTTCTGCAATTCCTTCCGCACCGTGCCGCTGCCGAAGCACGAGACGTATTCCGCGGGCGCGCCGATGAGCGCGGAAACGGGGCCGACGCAGTGCGTCGCGTACCACATCGGCGGGAGCCCGGGCCAGTAGTTCGGCCAGCCGTCCATGTCCTGCTGATGACTCGCCTGCACGAACTGCAGCTTTCCGAGTTTCCCGCTATCGAGCAGCTCCTTCATGAAAAGATACTCGCGCGCGTACACGACCGTCTCGGCCATCGTGTATTTCAGGCCGGTCTTCTTCACCAAATCGACGATCTGTTTGCACTCCGCGACGCTCGTGGCCATCGGCACGGTGCAACTCACGTGCTTGCCCGCCTTCAGCGCCGCGATGCTCATCCAGCCGTGGTCCGGGATCGGCGAATTGATGTGCACCGCGTCCACGTTCGGGTCCTTCAGCAGCGCCTTGAAATCCGTGTAGCGCTTCGCGATGCCGAATGCGTCGCCGATGGCGTCGAGCTTCTTCGGGTCGCGCTGGCAGATGGCATACAGCTCGGCATTCGGATGCCGCTGGTAGAGGGGGATGAACTCGGCCCCGAAGCCGAGTCCGACGATGGCGATGCGTGGTTTTTTCATGGGAGTATTCCGGTTATTTCAGCGATTGGAGAAAGGCGAGCACGTCCGCGATTTCCTGCGGCTTCAGGATGAGGGGCAGCGGCGGCATCGGCGACACGCCGAGCTTTTCAAAGCCCTGCGCGAGCACCGCATTCGGCTCCATCATGCTCTGCTTCAGATACGCCGCGTCCTTGCGCCCCGCGATGCCGTCGAGCGCCGGGCCGACCGTGCTGCCCTGCCCTTTCAGCATGTGACAGTTCTTGCAGGCGGCCACGGCGTGGTTCCAGAAAATGTCCTCCCCGCGCTTCAGATCGCCCGCCGCGATCTTTTCCTCCGCGTCCTCCGTCGGGAGCAGTTCGCTGAGCCGCACATCGTCGAAATAGCCGTCGCCCTTCGCGACGTGCAAGATGTTGATGCTCGCGCGCGTCCTCTCCTTGCTGTCGAAGACCGTCGCCACCTCCACCCACCCGGAATCACGTGTGGTGAGCGTGTCGGTCTCGGCGCGCCCGATGTGATCGTTGAAACTGACCTTGCCCCTGTAAAGCCCCTGCGATTTCACCCAGCCGCTCAGGCGATAGGTCGTGTGCGGCTTGAGCGCGACATCCTGGAAGAGACTCGAGTCCGCCTCGGCGCGCGTGATGCAGCGCAGCGCGTTCTTCCCGCCATGAGCCTCGCCCTCGCCGCTCACGATCTTCCATGCGGCGCCGGCATTGCCCGTGCGCTTCGCCTCGCCTCCATAGTCGCGTCGCTTCCAGCCGAAGGGCAGACCGTCCGCGCCGAGTTCCTCGAGACCGGCATTCGTGAGAAGATTCGGACCTTCCTTGAATCCGCCCGCGCCGTGCCTTTTCCCCAGGATCTTTGCGGCATCGGCGAGCCATTCGTCCTTCTTCACGACCGGATCCCCCGCAAGCCTGGCGGCGAGCGTCCTGATCTCCGGCGTGGTGGGAAAATCGGCGAGCTTCACGAATGCCGCGAGCCGCGTGCCGGGGTCGGGATCGGCAAAGACGCCCGCGCCAAAGAACAGCGACTGCGCCTTCGCATCGCTGCCGAGCGCGCGCACGGCGTTGCGGCGCAATCGTGCATCCTTCGCGAGCAGCGCCGCCTTGTGCGTCGGCTCGTCGAGCGCGCCGAGCCCGTGCAGCGCCCACAGCGCGTGGATCGCTCCGGTCGCCCCGTCGTTCGCGAGCACGAGTGCCTCCAAGGAGCGGCGGTTT
>JBEBGK010000332.1:0-5003 GCA_040081515.1 Chthoniobacteraceae bacterium | reverse complement strand
TGAGCGCCGCGCGCTCGGGGCTGATGCGCTGGAGTTCGAGGTTCGCCTTCGCGGCGGCGCCTTTGATCATGCCGAGGGCGCGGATGAATTCGCGGCTGAAGCGGTAGCCGCTCACGGGAAAATTCAGGACGGCGCGCTGGGTGGAAGCGGCGTAGAGTGCGTCGGAAGGGACCTCCATCGGGCCCATGGAATCTTTTTCAGTGCGAGTGGACATGGCGCCCATTGTCTTCGGAGGAAGACGCGCGCTGTCGAGAGCAAACGATCTTTCCGGCGCACCGCGCCCGTGGCGTCGCGGGCAATCCTAGCGGGCGACCGGGTGGCCGTTCGCCCGATGACCGTTCACCGGTACTCCATTCCGTCCTTTCGGGAGGCCGGCCGGGGCGTCCAGCTTGAAGAATTTCGTCACGAACATCGGTGGCATGTTCCGCAGGCAGTACTCGCTCTCCGCGCGGGCAAAATGGTCGCAGTGTCCGCGGGTCCGGAGTTCGTTCGTCACCTGATAGATGATGAATGCGGTGTGCGATTCGGGCGCGAGCACGTCGAAAGTCTTGTCGAGGATTTCGCGTTTTTTTTCCCTCTCCAGAATGCTGAACGGGATGCCCGAGACGACATAATCGCAGTGAGGGAGCCCCTTTTGTGACAGCACGTCGGGAAGTTTCGCGCAATCGAGATTGTGGACGCTGATTCTCGGATCCGCCGCGAACTGTTCCCTGAGATGACCGCAAAGTTCCGGGTCGATTTCAAAAAGCAGAAGGTGGGACTTCGGGTGCATGCGCTTCGCGATCTCGCGGGTGTGGCAGCCTTCGCCCGGTCCATACTCGGCGATCACGCGCGGAGCCCGGTGGTCCATCTTGTCGGAGACCTTGCGGACGAGTGTCTTGGAACTCGGCACGATTGAAGCGACCTTGAAAGGGCTGCGGAGGAATCGCTTCAGGAATATTGCGCTCATTTTTCTGGCGTGGGCCGGGAAATTTCGGGCGGACTCTAACGATTGATACGATCATGGCAAGCGTTCTGAAACAATAGTTGCGAGCCCGCTCCCCGGTTTTTGCGAAGACTGATGGAGCGGACGGCCGCCGCGCCATGCATCCGGGTGATCAATTACCGGTGTGTCTGCGGCATTGAAGCCGGTGACGCTTTGCCGCACTAAGTGCAAAGAATGAAACCGTGGCTCACGCTCCCCAGCGGACGATTCCACCGCGCGCCGAACAAATCGGTGTTTCCCGGCCCTCTTTTCCGAATGGTCGTCCCACCCGCCTCCATCAAAATTGCCGCTGCTCCCGGCCTTCTCCTTTTCGTCCTCACCTCGCTGCTAACTTTATGTGCCGTGGCGGATGAAATCCGGCCGCCGGGCCAGCGGCCTGTCGCGGCATCCTCGCATGCGCTGGTGGGCGGGCGCGTGGTGATCCGTCCCGGGCAGGAGTTGGAGAAGGCGACGATCATCCTGCGGGATGGACGCATCGTTGCGGTCGCTGTGGACGCGCCGGTTCCTGCGGATGCGCGGGTACATGACATGACCGGCGCGACGATCTACGCGGGCTTCATCGATGCGCATGTGTCTTTCGCCAAGCCCGGCGCAGCGCGCGCCAATGCTTCGGACGAAGGTCCGCCCGTTGACGGTGCGCTCGATCTTACCGCGGGCGCGGGCGCGGGCTTTCTCGGAGTCACGGCAGCCACAGGCGAGCCGGGGACGAAATCGGTCGTCACTCCGGCGCGGCGCATGGCGCGCGAATATTCGCCGGAGAAAAAGGCGCTTGATGCGTTGCGCGCGGAGGGTTTCACGGCGGCGAACGTCGTGCCTGACTCGGGGGTCATCCGCGGCACGAGCGCGTTCGTTTCGCTGGCATCGGACGATCCAGATGTCGCGGTGATCCGGCCGGATACGTTTCAGCACGTCGCGCTCGATGCGCCGCGCAGGTCATCGAACGCCGACGGGCCGTCGCGACCAGAAGCGTACCCAGGTTCGCTCATGGGTGTGATCGCAGTGGTGCGGCAGACTTTTTTCGATGCGCAGCATCAGGCCGCCGACCTCGCGCATTTCGCCGCGCATCCGAACGATCGCGCGCGCCCGGCATTCGATGCGTCGCTCGAAGCGCTCCAGCCCGCGGCGCGCAAGGCGATGCCCGTGCTGTTCGAGCCGGGCGGTGTGCTCATGGTGGATCGCGCGACGCACCTCGCCCGCGAGCTTGCGCTGCAACCGGTGATCCTCGCCACGGGACAGGAATGGCGCAGGCCCGACCTCGCGCGCGCTGCAGCGGTTCCATTCATCGTGCCGGTGGATTTCCCCGAGGCCGCGAAGCTGCCCGAGGACGACGACTGGCTCGCCATGCCCCACGAGCAACTCCGCGCGTGGGACCACGCGCCGGGCAATCCCGCGGTGCTCCGCCGCGAGGGCCTCGACATCGCGCTCACCACGCACGGCCTCGCGAAGAAGACCACTTTTCGCCCCAACATCCGCGTCGCGATCGCCCGCGGCCTTGCCGAAAGCGACGCGGTCGCTGCGCTCACGACCGTGCCGGCACGCATCTGCGGAGTCGCGGACCAACTCGGCACCATCGAGCCCGGGAAGCTTGCTCATCTGACGGTCTTCGAGAAGGGGCGCTGTTTCGACGAGGACGCCCGCGTGCGCGAAGTCTGGATCGACGGCCGCCTTTTCCCCGCGCCGATCAAGGACGACAAAGAGAAACCCGACGATGCAAAGCCGGACGCCAAGAAGGAGAAGCAGGCGCTGCGGGCCAAGCTGACCGCCGCTCCCGCACAGCAGGATCGCGGGCCGCTGCTCTCGCCGAAGGTCATCTTCATCAAGAGCGCCACGATCTGGACCAGCGGACCACAGGGCCGTCTGGAGAATGCGAGCCTTCTGATCGTCGATGGAAAGATTCGCGCCGTTGGCAACATCACCGCTGCCGATGTGCCGGCCGAAGCGCACGTCATTGACCTCCCCGGCATCCACGTCACCGCGGGGCTGATCGACTGCCACAGCCACAGCATGATCATCGGGGGCGTGAATGAAGGCACGCTTCCCTCCACCGCGATGGTGCGCGTGGGCGACGTGGTGAATTCTGAATCCGAGACATTCCACCAGCAGCTCGCTGGCGGCCTCACCACCACGAATCTGTTGCACGGCTCCGCCAATCCCATCGGCGGACAGAACTGCGTGATCAAACTGCGCGACGGTTCGGCGCCGGAGGAGTTGAAGCTCGATGGCGCGCCGCCCGGCATCAAGTTTGCCCTCGGCGAGAACGTGAAGCAGTCGAACTGGGGCGACAATTTCAAGAGCCGCTTCCCGCAGACGCGCATGGGCGTGCCTGCCTTCCACACGAACCGCTTCACCGCCGCGCAGCACTACGCCGCCGCGCTGGAAAAACAGAAACGTGACGGCGGACCGCCCGTGCGGCGCGACCTCGAACTGGAGGCCATCGACGAGATCATCAAAGGCACGCGGCTCGTCCACTGCCACAGCTACCGGCAGGATGAGATCCTCGCATTCCTCCGCGTGATGGAATCCTTCAAGGTGCGCGTCGCCACGCTGCAGCACATCCTCGAGGGCTACAAAGTCGCCGATGAAATCGCGAAGCACGGCGCGGGCGGATCGGCATTCTCCGACTGGTGGGCCTACAAGTTTGAGGTCATCGACGCGATTCCGTATGCGGGCAGCATCATGCACGAGCGTGGCGTGAATGTTTCCTTCAACTCCGACTCCTCCGACCTCGCGCGCCGCATGAATCTCGAAGCCGCGAAGGCCGTGAAGTACGGAGGCACACCGGAGGTCGAGGCGCTGAAGTTCGTCACGATCAATCCCGCGAAGCAGCTCGGCATCGATAAGCAGGTCGGCTCGCTCGAACCCGGCAAGTACGGCGATTTTGCCATCTGGAGCGGCAGCCCGCTCGCCACATCGAGCCGCTGCCTACAAACGTGGATCGACGGGAAACAATACTTCGAGCGCGACGCCGCACTGCGTCGCGCTGAAGCCCGCCACGCGGAGCGTCTCGCGCTCATCGCCAAGGCGAAGAAGCTCGCGACCGACGCCGCAAGCGACGCATCACCCAACAAGGCGCAGGAGAAATTCTTCTTCCGCGCCCTCGAAGACCGGCAAGGCCACATGTGCGTGGACTGCTGCATGCAACACGAACTGCCATGGAAAAACTAATCACATTCCTTTTCGCGCTCTTCGCGCTGCACACCGCCGCATTGGCGGAAACGTTGCTCCTGCGCGGCGCGACCGTTCACACCGTCACCAAGGGCACGCTCACTCCGGGCGACGTGCTCGTGCGCGATGGACGCATCGCTGCCGTCGCCGCACACATCGACGAAGCGGCGGATCGCACGATCGATCTGAAAGGGCTGCACCTTTTTCCCGGGCTCATCAGCCCTGGCACCGATCTCGGTCTCGTGGAGATCGCAGGTGTCCGCGCGACGGTGGATGATCGCGAGACCGGCGAGTTCACACCCGAGGTCCAGTCGTGGATGGCGGTGAATCCCGACTCCGAGCTCATCCCCGTCGCGCGCGCGAACGGCATCACGCATTTTGCGCCCATCCCGCAGGGCAAGCTGCTCTCAGGCACATCGGCCATGATGGCCGCGCGCGGGTGGACCATCGAGGACATGGTTATCAGCCGCCGCACCGCGATGCATCTCGCCTGGCCCGACCACTCGCTGAGAATCCCGGGTCCGGATGCCTCGGAAAAAACAAAGCCCCTCGACGAACAAGCCCGCGAACGCCGGGAGAAGGTGCGGAACATCGAGCAGTTCTTCGCCGACGCCGAGGCGTGGGAAAAGCGCCCTGCCGACAGCGCAAAGGTGCCCGCGTGGGAAGCCATGCTGCCCGTGCTGCGCGGCGAACTTCCGCTGATGATCCACGCGCAGGGCCTGCGCGAAATCCGCGCCGCGCTGAAATGGTCCGAGCCGCACAAGCGGCTGCGCATCATCATCGTCGGCGGACGCGATGCATGGATGCTCGCGGACGAAATCGCGAAACGGAAGATCCCCGTGATCTACAGCGA
>JBEBGK010000331.1:0-5016 GCA_040081515.1 Chthoniobacteraceae bacterium | reverse complement strand
GCGGCTCGAAGCAGATGACGACGCCCCGATCCGCGGCCCTCGCCACCGCATCGCGGAACACTTCGGTCGCCCACGCCCAGCCCTGCTCGTAGGAGATGCCGTCCATCAGGTTCCGCTGCTTCGGCGAGCCGACGATGATGCGGGTGCCGCCGAGATCCGCGCAGCACTCGACGAGGTCCACGAAGTAGGCGGCGGTTTTTTCCCGGACTGCCTGCTCCGGGTGCGTGACATACATTCCCTCCGCCTGGACGAGCACCCAGTGAAGCCCACTGATGCCGATACCCGTGCGGGCCGCCAGTTCGCGGATGCGCGAACGCTCCGCGGCGGGGATGTCGTTCACGGATTTGGCGATCGTGAAGGGCGCGATTTCGACGAAGTCATATCCTGCTTTCTTCGCAAAGGCGAAGGTGTCTTCGAGGGTCCAGTCCTTGAAGATTTCGTTGCAGATGCCGAATTTCATGATGCGGAGGGTGGAGCGTGATGAGGCGCGGAGGAAAGAAGCAAAGCGGGCGTTACTTGATTCCGCGCGCGAGGTACGCGCGGGAAAGTTGCACGTAGCGCTCGGCCCAGACGCGGATCCCAGCCTGTTCGTCGAGGCTGAGCGTCCGCACCACCTTGGCCGGCGAGCCGAGAATGAGCGAGCCGGGTGGGAAAGCGCGGTTGCCCGTGACGAGCGCGCCGGCGCCGATGATGGAGCGGGCGCCGATCTCCGCGCCATCGAGGATGATGGCGCCCATTCCCACGAGCACCTCGTCGGCGATGGTGCAGGCGTGAACGACCGCCTTGTGGCCGACGGTGACCAGTTCGCCGATCTCGACGCCGAACTCATCCGCGAGGTGCACGACCGCGCCGTCCTGGATGTTCGAGCGCGGCCCGATGGTGATGCGATGAATGTCGGCGCGCAGGACGGTGTGGAACCACACGCTCGATTCCTCGCCGATGGTGACAGCGCCGAGAATCGTGGCGTTTCCCGCGGTGAACGCTGTCGGATGGATGACGGGCGCGCAACCGAGGTGGCGGGCGATCTGTTGTTCGAAATCCATCGTCGGAGAATGCAGGAGGCGGGGCCGGCGGATCAACTTCCGAACCACGCGAACAGTTTTTTTCGGGGAAAACTGGAATAGTGAGAAAGCGGTTGACCCGCCGGTCCCGGGGTGACAGAGAAATGACCGCGCTCGCCTCACTCGCCGGGCGGGAAGCTAATAAATCATCTTTTTTCATCCCCCAAAAGAACGGCCCATCATGAACAAGGCAGAATTGATTTTGAGCGTACAGAAGTCCCTCGGCAAAGGTGTGAGCAGGGTGGCTGCGGAGAAGGCGGTCAATGCGACCATCGGCTCGATCGCAGGCGCCTTGAAGCGGGGCCGGAATGTTCAATTGGTCGGCTTCGGTTGTTTCAAGATCGTGAACCGGAAGGGGCGGATTGGGGTCAATCCCAAGACGCAGGAGAGGATCAAGATCAAGCCTTCGAAGTCGGTGAAATTCGCTGTGGGTAAGGAGCTTAAGTCGAAGCTTTAGGAGGTCTGAGATCTCGGCCCACCGGAATGTATGCGCGGGGCGCCGGGTGGTGAGGTGCACCGCTTGGTTGCATCGAGACCGTAGTCGTCCGATGCGCGGCGTTCGCGGGGTGACGGAGCAATGCCGGGGCGGGGCGCGGCGGGCTTCCTTGCGATCGCAGTGTCGGCGGACGGAAGCCGGTATTTGACGGAGATTGAATTTGCTCCGTGTGGGCGGGCGCTTGGTCCAACGGCGCCTGTTTTCGCAAAACGCGGTCTGAAAGGTGCTTAATCGTGTCTGATCATTTTCAGTCCGAATGCCTCGAACCATCGAAAGGAACATTTTCGCCGGAGTCGCAGCAGCCCTGGTCGTTCTCCTTGTGATAACGACGGTGGCGCTGTGGCACGTTTCGAATGTGAGGGAGGCAAGGGTCCTCGGGCTGGTCGCGTTGCTTGGCAGCCTCGCCTTTTCGCTGTTGCTGGGCGCCGTCTGGCTGCTGCTCCGGCGCGATCTCCGGGCGCGCCGGCCGGTCGTGGAGGCGCTTCGCGAATCCGAGGAACTCAATGCGCGCATCTTCGAAGGCAGTGCCGATGCCATGGCAGTGCTCGATGGATGTGGGCGGCTGAAGTCGGTGAACTCCGCGATGTGGCGATGGATCGAGGCCGTCGGTTCCCAACCGGTCGAGGACATGCAATGGGCGGACACCTGGCCTGGCGAACTGGGGAAGATTTCCGCTGCCGCGGTGGAGACGGCGAAGGCCGGCAGGGTGGTGGAATTCGGAGGTCGTTGCCATCTTGGTTCCGGCGAAAACCGCTCCTATCAGGTCACCTTGACGCCGGTTCTTGACCCCGCCGGCAAGGCGGAGCGCATCCTCGTCGCCTCGCGCGATGAGACGGCGGGCCGCTCGGGGGAGGAAAAATTCCGGGTCGTCTTCGACAACGCGCCGAGCCCGCATTTCATCCTCGACCAGGATCGGATTCTCGACTGCAACCACGCTGCCGTGGAGATGATGAGGTGCCCGACGAAACTCGGGATCATCGGCCGGAACGTCGATGAGTTTTCGCCGGAGCATCAGCCGGATGGCTCGCGCTCCGCGGAGAAGCGGGCGGAACTGTGGCGGCTCGCACACGATGTCGGGCAGTTCCGATACGAGTGGCAGGCGCGGCGGAGCACGGGCGAGGAATTCCCGATCGAGGTTCTCCTCACACCCGTGGCGATGGATGGGCGGCCGGTGCTGCTCGCGGTGTGGAGGGACCTCAGCGAGCGCCGATACGCGGAACGTGCGCTCCACGAGGCCGAGCAACGGTTCCAGGCATTTATGGACCACAGCCCGACACCGTGGTTCATGAAGGACGATCAAGGCCGGATGGTGTTCATCAACCAGGTGATGGCCGACGCCTTCGAGGTCAAGGTCGCGGACATCGTCGGGAAGACCGATTTCGACTGGCTGCCGGTGGAAACCGCAAGGGTCGTCAGGGAAAACGACCGGCGAATCCTCGAGCAGAACCGGGCGGTGCAGCAGGTCGAGATCATCACCACCGGCGACGGGAGCACCCACGAGTGGCTGGTGGTGAAGTTCCCGATCGTATTGGAGGGCGGTCGGAAATTTCTCGGCGGGATCGGGGTCGATGTGAAGCGCCAGCGCAAGGCCGAGCGCGCGCTCAAGCAAAGCGAGGCGGTCTTCCGCGATCTCTTTGACGATGCCCCGGTCGCCTACCACGAACTGGATACGGAAGGACGCGTGCTCCGTGTGAACAAGACCGAACTGTCCCTCCTCGGCTATGCCGCGGACGAGATGATCGGCCGGCCGATCTGGGACTTTGTGGTCGATTCCGTCTCGAAGGACGCGGTGCTCGCCAAGCTCAAGACCGGCGGCGAGGTCGGCGAGGTTTTCCAGCGCACGTACATCCGCAAGGATGGCTCGCTGATCCCGGTGCTGATCCGGGACCGGTTGATCCGCGGTGCTTCCGGCGAGATCTGCGGGCTGCGCTCGACGATGCAGGACATGAGCGACCTCGTCCGCACCGAGGAGTCGCTCCGCGACGCCGAGGCGAAATACCGGAAGATTTTCGAGAACGCGACCGAGGGCATTTTCCAAATCGATCCCAACGGCCGTTACCTCGATGCAAACCCGGCGCTCGCGTCCATCCTCGGCTATTCCTCCGCAAAGGAACTGCTGGAGACGGTGACCGACGTCGGCTGCCAGGTCTATGTGGATCCGGCGCGGCATGGGGAGTTCTGCGCCGCGATGGAGCGGGATGGTTCGCTCACGGACTTCCAATCCCAGGTGTGCCGGAAGGACGGCTCGGTGATCTGGGTCTCCGAGCACGCGATGGCGGTCCGGGACAGGGAGGGGCGGATTCTCTACTACGAGGGCGCGATGGAGGACATCGTGGCCCGGAGACAGGCCGAGAGTGCGATGGCCGAGGCGCGCGATGCCGCGATTGAGTCCGCGAGGTTGAAGACAGAGTTCCTCGCAAACATGAGCCACGAGATCCGGACGCCGATGAATGGGATCATCGGCATGACCGGCTTGCTCCTCGACACGGAACTCTCCCAGCGCCAGCGGGACTTCGCGGAGACGATCGCCGACAGCTCCGAGGCCTTGCTGAAAATCATCAACGACGTCCTGGATTTCTCGAAGATCGAGGCAGGCATGCTCACGTTCGAGGAGATCGATTTCGAGTTGAGCGAGGTGCTGGAGGGGGTCCTGGATCTGTTCTCGGGACGCGCGTTGTCCAAGGGTGTCGAACTGTCTTTGATCGTTTCGCAGGACGTTCCGGAATACCTCAGCGGCGACCCGGGGCGCCTGCGGCAGGTGCTCACGAACCTCGTAGGGAATGCGCTGAAATTCACGGACAAGGGCGAGGTCAGGATCAGCGTGAAGCTGACCGCGGGCTCGGCCGGCGGGAAGCGGCTGCGGTTTGAGATTGCCGACACGGGCATCGGAATCTCGCCTGACCAGCAGGAGCGGCTTTTTCAGGCGTTCGTGCAGGCGGACGGCTCGACGACGCGCCGGTACGGCGGCACCGGCCTCGGGCTGGCGATCAGCCGGCGACTCGTCTCGGGCATGGCTGGCGAAATTGGCGTCGAGAGCGTTTCAGGCGCAGGCTCCGTGTTTTGGTTCACCGCAGTCTTCGGCGAACAGACCCGGCTGCCCGAGCGGCGGATTCCGTGCTTCGAAGGGATGCGCTTCTTGATCATGGACGACAGCTCCACGACCCGCGCGGCGCTGCTTCATTCCATCCCGAAGTCGGGCGCCTCCCTGGTCGAGGCGTCGGACGCCGAGGAGGCGCTGCGCCTGCTTTCCGATTCGGCATCAGCGGGAAAGCCCTTCAATGTGGCGTTCCTCGATGCCGACGTGCGCTGCCCCGGTGGGGAGAGCGTGGTACGGGCGATTCGGGCCGATTCCCGGTTTGCCGATCTCAAACTCGTGCGGGTCGTGTCGTTGAATTTCTCCGAAGAGCCGGAGCCCGGGGACGAGGTGGCATGGGACGGTCATGTGACGAAGCCGCTGAA
>JBEBGK010000330.1:0-5028 GCA_040081515.1 Chthoniobacteraceae bacterium | reverse complement strand
AGCGCTGCGGCTCCGGCGATGCCGCAGCGCCGGGCGAGCCGCGCCTGCTCGCTGGGATCGGCAGGCAGACTGCTCACGGGCACGCAGTCCATGCGCCGGAGCACGGTCTCCACCTGGCGCAGGAAAAGATACCCGTCACGCAGCGTTTGGGCGGTCCCGGCGGGCAGGTCGAGCCGGTTGAGCGCCTCCAGCGTATTCGGTTCCCAGATGCCGGCCTGCATCTGGCGCGCCTGGATGAAGAACTCCAGTTGCATCAGTCCGCCGGGACCGGTCTTGAAATCGAGCACCCGATCGCCGCCGCGATGCTCCGCAATACGGTCGAGCATCCCCGCGATTTCCCCGGAAAGTTCGCGACGCCTGCCGTGTCCGCGCCAGACCTCCTGTGCCGCTGCAAGCCATTCGTCCTGCGCGGGACCGCTGAGCGGACGCGCCTTGGTGAGGGATTGCGCCTCCCAAAGCTGGCCGCGCCCACGGGCAAAGTAGTCGCTCCACTCCGCGAGCGTCACCGCAAGCTGGCCCTTTTCCCCGTCGGGCCGGAGGCGGGCATCCATCGGAAAAATACGCCCTTCCTCCGTGGACTTCGTCATCTCCCGCAGCAGGGCCGCGGCCGCCTGCGGATCGGAACCGATGAAAATCACATCGAGATCCGCGCCATAAGCCAGCTCGCGTCCACCGAATTTTCCGAGCGCGATCACCGTGAGCGCGTCGTCGAGACCGAGCTGGTGCTGCGTGAAAAGAAGGCACGCCTCCGCAAGCGCGGTGCACTCGGTAAAGACCTCCGTCAGCGGGGCGAACCCCAGCAGATCCCGCAGCCCGATCCGAAGCTCCTGCGCGCGGCGGTATGCACGCACCCAGCCGGTCCAGGGCAGGCCCTCGTCATTCTTCGCAAGTGCGGCGAGGTGGCCCGCAACCGGAATCGACTCACCGAGGTTGCCCAGCCGCGCAACCTCCTCGACGAGCTGCGGCCTTCGAATCGCGATCTCGCTCAGCACCGCGCTCGCATCGAAAAGTTTCACGAGCAATTCCAGCACGCGCGGATTGACCAGCAGCGTCTCGAACAACGCCCCGCGGAAGCCGTATCGCGCGGTGAAACGGACCAGCCGCACCAGCGTCGCATCGGGATCCGGCACATTTCCGAGCACCGCGAGCAGGCGGGGCTCGATGCGCGCGAACAGCTTCTTGGAGCGCGGCGCCATGAGCGCGGCGCCGGACTCCCCGCCGAGTTCGGCGAGGCTCCGCTGCGCCTGCTGCGGGTCGGCGAAGAAGCCAAGATCGCGGACGTGGTCCCTTTCCACGGCGGACAACCGCACCACGCCCTCGAAAATCGCGCGCACCCGGCCGGTGTGCTCCGCGAGCCGCGCTTCAAATTCCCCGATGTCCGCAAACCCGAGGCTGCGCGCCAGCCGCGACATTGCCTCCGGCGAACCGGGCAGCGAGTGCGTCTGCGCCTCGTCCTCGATCTGCAGGCGATGCTCCACGGTGCGCAAAAAGCGGTACGCGCCGGCGAGATCCCGCGCTTCCTCGCGGGACAGGAGGCTGAGCTGTTCCAGCCCGCGCAGCGCCTTCAGCGTGCTGCGCTCCTGCAGAAATGCATGCCTCGCACCGTGGAGAAGCTGCAGCGACTGGCAGGTGAACTCGATCTCGCGGATCCCGCCGCGCCCGAGCTTCACATTGCGATGCAGATCGCCGGCACCGACGATTTCCCTCTCGATCCGTCCTTTGATGCGCGCGATCTCGTCGAGCATGTCGGGCCCGACGGCCCGCGGGTAGATGAACGCCTGGTGCCGCTGAAAAAACTCGTATGCCAGTTCCTCGTCGCCGGCCACCAGCCGCGCCTTGCCCAGCGCCATCCGCTCCCAGGTCTCGCCGAACGCGGCGTAATAGTCCTCCATCCCGTCGAGCGAACGCACGAGCGGACCGCCGTCCCCCTCCGGCCGCAGGCGCAGATCGATCCGGAAAAGCGGCCCCGCGGCATCGGTCGCGGAGAACGTCCCGATGATGCCCTGCGCAAGCCGCGTGAAAAACTCCTGCCGGGTCAGCCCGCCCGGCATGTCGCCCGGCTCGCCGTGGAAAAAAATCACGTCGATGTCCGAGCTGTAGTTGAGTTCCTGGCCGCCGAGCTTGCCCATGCCCAGCACGCAGAACCCCGTGCCGGGATCGCCGAACCGGCGCTGCAAATCGGCCATCCATGCGGCCAGAACCTCGCGCACACAGAGTTCCGCGACACAGGTCAGTTCCAGCGTGGACTGCTCGACCGCCGCCCAGCCCGCCACCTCCCGCAGGGCGATGCGGAGCATCTCGCGCTGCTTCCAGCGGCGGAGCGGCGCGAAGTGCGGCGGCTTCAACGCAATGCCGCCGACGGCAAGGGGAGTCCAGCCGAGCGCGACCAAATCGGCCCGCATCCGGCCGACCCCGCGCTCACCGGCCAGCAGCCCGGGCTGCGCAAGCCAGACCAGTGCCGCGGGATCCCGGATCAATTTCTCCACGGAGACCGGTGAAATGGAAAGCAGATGGGCCAGCGGCGGCCCCGCTTCCCCCAGCGCGGCGACCGTCCGTTCGAGCGGGGGCAGTTCCGCGGGCCAGCGCTCCGTGATGCGATCAACCGCCCGGAGGAATGCATCGCGATCCACCGCCGCGGTGGCGAAGGAATCCGGCCATCCCGACACGGTTCAGATCTTCCCAGCCGTCCGGATCGCGATCTTTTTCCGGCCCTGCTCCAGGAGCCTCCGCTCGGCCCGGGTGAGGCTTCGCATGCCGTCACGCGAGATCTTGTCGAGGATGGGATCGATTTCCAGGCTGATGAAATCCTCCGCACTCATCCGCTCGATACGCAGAGCGCGCTGCCGCCGCTCGAATGCAATGCGCTGGAACCAGAGCGGATTGCCGAAGCCCAGCTTCCTCGCCCACGCCCAGCCGATGATGCTTCCGGCGAGGATGCCCGCGGGCCCGAGTTCACCCATGGTCCCCGTCGCGAGGCACACGATGCCGAAGAGGATCATCGCGGCCGCAAAATACTTCGCGCGAAACCGCAGTGGAAACAGGAAGAAGAACGACAGCGTCTGCTCCAGCTCCGGCATGATCGTCGCGTAGGCCACGAGCACGGCGGCCGCGGCAGCCGAAAAACCGACCACGATCGCCTGCGCCGGCACGAGGAGATTCAGCAGCCCGCCCACGAGATTCGCGACGAGGCAGAGGGCGAGGAAATGATGGCGCCCCACGATCGGCTCGATCTCGCGCCCTGCAAACCACAGCACCAGCAGGTTCACCATGAAGTGCCCGACGCCCGCGTGGAGGAATTGATACGTGAACAGCCGCCAGAATTCCCCATCGCCAATCGCCGCGGGATCCAGGCTCACCCAGTCCAGCGGATCGCTCACCTTCGCGAACCACAGCACCGTCTGCGCGGAGCCCCAGAAAATCATCGTCCAAAACAGCACCAGAACACCGGACGAGCGTCCCGGCGCCCATACGCGAGGGAAGGCCGGAATCTGGCGACGTGGGAGGCTCATTGACTCGTGGCGGATGGTAGAGGGATTCCCGCGCTTTGTAAATTTGTAAAACTACGGGACGCAAATCGTCAGCTTTCCGGCGACCCGGAACGTCACCGGCAGCGTTCCGGAAAGCTCGCCGTCCACCTCCACCGGGACCTCCTCCGAGCTGCGGACCCGCGCCTCGGCCACCTGGAAATATTCCACGTCATCCATGCCGGTGTGCCTCCCGATGAGCACGCCCGTGAGGTAGCGGGCGATGTCCAGGTAGCCGAGATTCTTGAAGACGAGCACGTCGAGCAATCCGTCGTCCGCCTTTGCCTTCGGGAAAAGGACCAGCTTTGCGCCGTAGAAACGGCCGTTGCCGATGAGGACGAGCGATCCTTCCGTCGTCGCACCGCCCGCCTCGATCACCAGCCTCGGGGGCGTCCTCGCGGCGATGTGCGCGGCGTTGATCAGGTAGCTCAGGGGACCGAGGTTCATTTTGGATTCCCACGTGGTCTCCTTCACCACCTGCGCATCCAGCCCGACACCCGCGAGCTGGAGGAAGTGCTGGCTGTTCGCCGCGAGCAGATCGATCGCGCGCGTCCGTCCATCACGGATCACCTCCCACGCGTGGTCCATCCGCTCGGGGAGATCGTGCTCCTTGGCGAAGACATTCATCGTGCCGACAGGCAGCACGCCGAGCGCGACGCCGGTTCCGGCGAGTCCGTTCGCGACCTCGTTCACCGTGCCATCGCCACCCGCCGCGACCACCACACGAAAGCCCTGCCCAGCCGCCTCCGCCGCGAGCCGGCGCGCATCGCCGGCCTGCTCCGTCATGCGCAGGGCGGCGTCCGGCGCCAGCCGTCGCAGTTCCTCGGCCAGCCCGCCCGACTTCTCGCTTCGGGCCTTCGGATTAAAGATGATGGCGATGTCCTGCATGGATCGAGGTCCTCTTCTATGGCCCGAAACCGCAGTCATGCCAGCCGGTTTCCACACTTTCATTTCCCCGGGACGCCGGTAGTTTGCCCGCTTGTGAAACGCCTGCGGAAATTCCTGCTCATCGCCGCCATCCTGCTCGTCGTGGTTTTCGCCGCGGGCAGCTGGGCGCTGAACCGCTGGCTGCAATCGCCGGAAGGGCACGCCCGCATCGAGAACGAAATCGGCAGGGCGATGCGCATGCCGGTGAAGCTCGGGAAACTCGGCTTCTCGGCGTGGAGCGGCGTGACCGCGGAGGGAATCTCCGTGCCGGCGGTGGAAGGCAATTTCTTCGAGGCGCGATCCCTTTCCGCGGAGCACAGCTTCACATCCCTGCTGCGCGGGCGCGTGGTGCTCGGCGACGTGCGGATCGTCCAGCCCCGGGTGCGATTGTTCGAAAGCGCGGATGGCAAGTGGCGTCTCCCGGAACTGCCGGCGAAGGCCCCGGCCGCCGACGAGTTCGGCGCCATTGCCGCACACCTGCGCGCGGCGGATTTCCGCCCCGACACCATCATCATCACCCAGGCGCATGATCTCAAATCGTTCCAGCCCGACACGCCGCGGCCGTGGGGGCCGAGCT
>JBEBGK010000329.1:0-5028 GCA_040081515.1 Chthoniobacteraceae bacterium | reverse complement strand
TGCGTTCCTTTCAGCGCTCCGTTCTCGACGGCAAACGTCGCGACCACCTTGTGCCAGACCTTCGCGGGAGTGGCGGACTCGAAGTCGTCGGAGAAAAGCAGGTCCGTCTTTTTCGCGATGGACGCCGCTGGAATGGCGGGCAGCTCCGCGGCGAAGGCGGCGGATGTGAGGAGGAGGAAAAGAGAAGGAAGGGCGCGCAGATGCATGGTGACGCGACTGTGGCGGGCTCGCCGAGCGCGAGTCAACAGAACGGTTTCGTTGAGCGCTCCTTCGATTCACGCGTCTCTGGCACCCGTTTCGATGCGTGTAAATTCGCGGGAAGCCACGCGCGGGCAGGGGAGACCCTTGCAGAGCCCGGCCGGAATCCCGACTCGGGCATTGCCAATCGGACCACACCGCGTTGAATCCCGCTTCAATGCGGCTTCGGAACAATCTGCTGGCTCTCGGAATCCTCCTGCTCTTTCTCGCGTTCGGCACTTTGTACGTCCGGTTCTGGGTCGTGCAGCGCCCGTTCGGCGTCATCCTCATCATCAGCGACGCGCTCGTCTCCCGGCATCTCACCGCGGCGCGGCTCTACGCTGATGGCTCAGCGCATCGCCTCGCGCTGGAGCGCCATTTTCCGCACGCGGCGCTGGTGCGGAATGACTCGACGCAATTCGCCGTGGCCGACGACGCATCCGCGGCGTCCGCCATGGCGACCGGGCGGAAGGCGCGGCATCACACCGTCGGGCTCGACGAGAACGGCAACTCGGTGGCTTCGATTGCCGAGATCGCGCGCGGCCAGGGGCGGGTGATCGGTCTCGTGACAAACGGCAGGCTCACCGATCCGTCCGTCGCTGCGTTTTACGTCCACTCCGCGAAGGCCGACGATGCCGCCGCGCATGCCCTGTCGCTGCTGAATCCGGACAGCGTGAAGGTGGCGCTCGGCGGCGGACTCGATGATTTCCTGCCAGCGGGCAAGGGAGGGCGACGGCGCGACGGGCGTGATTTGCTGGGCGGATTGCACCCGCCCGCGTGGGAAGTCATCCGGATGAGGGCCGAACTGGAATCGGCGTCCGCATATCGCGACGGAGCGCTGCTCGGTCTCTGTGCCGACGGCGCGCTCGCTGCGAGCAAGGAGCGGGAAGCCGGTCTCGCCCAGCCCGGGCTTTCGGATCTGGTCCGCCGCGCCATCCAGTGCCTCGAGACGAATTACCGGGGATACGTACTCGTGGTGGATGACGCCCTGGTTTCCAATGCCGCTTCGCTGAACGAGGGCGAGCAGTTGATGCGGGAGACGCTGGAACTGGACCGCGCGGTGGGCACCGCCGTCGATTATGCCGGCGAGAAATCGCTCATCATCGTCGTCGGTCGCAAGGGCATCGGCGGCTTCGCGCTGAGCGGCTATCCTTCGAGGCAGGACAGGGGTCTCGCCCTGCTCGGCCCCACCTCGGAGGGAAATCCATCCATCACATGGGCGACGGGGCCGAAGGGTCCGCAATCCAACGAACCCGCCGCGCGCCAGACGCCGTCCGCATTGCACACCGCCGAGGATGTCATCGCGCTCGGTCGCGGACTCGGGGCGGAGAAAGTGCACGGCTTCCTCGATAACACGCAGATTTTCGAGATCCTCCGCGACGCGTTGTGAGGTGGGGTCTCAGCGGATGCTGATCAATTCCACCTCGAAGACGAGCGTCTCGTTCGGACCGATGAGGCCGCCGCGTGCCTGCGCTCCATAGGCGAGTTCCCACGGGATATAGACCATCCACTTCGAGCCTTCCTTCATCAGTTGCAGTGCCTCGGTCCATCCCTTGATCACCTGCGTCACCCCGAACTCCGAGGGCTCCCCGCGCTTGTAGCTGCTGTCGAATTCGCGTCCGTCGATCAGGGTGCCACGGTAGTGGACGACCACCTTGTCGGCTTTCGTCGGCTGTTTGCCGGTTCCCTCCTTCAGCACGCGATACTGGAGGCCGCTCGGGAGGACTTTCACGCCCTCCTTCTTCGCGTTCTCGGCGAGGAACGCCTCGCCTTTCTCGCGTCCCACTTGGGCGCGCGCGGGCGATGTGGAAAGCAGGATGGCGGCGCTGATCAGGGCGGTGAGAAATGGGAGCTTCATCCCCACAGGCTACCCGGTCCCGTCGTCGTGCGGCAAGTCGCCCGTTCCACCGCGCGTGCGGTCGTCGTCGCAGAGCGGCTCCGCAGCCACGATCCGGCGGCCGTCGCGCTGCCAGCGGTAAAGCGCGTCCGCGCGTCCTTTCTGGAGCTGTTTGAAAAGCGCGGGCTCGTCCCGCTTTTGCAGCATCAGCTCCTCGATGCCTCCGGCCTGGCAGCTCAGTATCTCCATCCGCGCCTTCTCCTCGCGGGGCCGTCCGATGATGCGCGAGCACCCTTCGTCCAGCCGCGCGGATTCATCGCGCCGGTCGAGCACGAGGAAGCTGCAGGGCAGGGCGCGCATGTCGATTCCCAGTTCCCGGCCAAACTGCGCCCATCGCGCATCGCGCGAAGCCTCGGCCGGCACGCGGGCAAAGTGGTGGCACCAGTGCCGTGCGTTCTGTTCGGTCAACATGCCGCAGCGCGCTTCGTGCGTGCAGGGCGCGACGATTCGGAATTCCGCACGCAACTCCTCCCGCACGGCGATGAGCGCGCGGCTGTCGGCGTGGGTGCCTGATTCGACCCAGATCACCGCCGCCGCCTGGCGGGCCAGCGCCATCAGTCGCGTGTGTGCCGCTGCGTCGAGTTCGTTCAGCACGTGGCTCACGAGCAGCAGGGCTTCCGCTTTCGGAAACTCCTGCAGCGACATCCGCGTTCGCACGCCGGGGAATGCATCACGCGCGCGCTCCTCGGCAAAACGCATCGCCAGCGGGGAGACGTCCGCGACCGTGACTGACTCGAATCCGGGCCACTCCCCGAGCACGCGCCTGCCGGCGATGCCGCTCCCGCAACCCCAGTCGATCACGTGTTTCGCCCGAGGCTGCCATCCGCGTGCGCGCAACTCCGCAAGCACCGTGTCCCATTTCCAGCCGATGCGCTCGCCGAGCGTCGCATCGTAGAGCGAAAGATCCTCCTCGCTCCGCCAGTAGCCGCCGCCGGCATTCGAGCCGTCGAGAAACCGCGCCCGCAACGTGGCGAGCCTCGCGAGTTCGGCTTTCGTCAGCAATTCACCCGGCATCCATTGCCTCCGGGGCGGACTGCATCATTTCTTTTCCTTCGGCGGCTCCGGCCTCTCGCCCTTCTTGATCGCACCGTAGTAATCCGTCCACGCACCCTTCGATCCACTAGGGGAGAAGTCGCTGCGATGATTGTTCAGCGTCTTCGCGCAGCCGGCGAGGGACAAAATGGCGAGGGAGGTGAGGAGCAGCTTCATGGCAGGCGAGGGAAGCAAAGCGGGCGGCGCGCGTCAATCGTCCTGCACGCGGCGATGCATCAGCGGCGGCGGTCTGCCCGGCGAGTGGCTACTTCGCCGCGGGCTTTGCCCCGCCTGTCGCGATCATCTCCTTCACCCGCGCCTCGATTCCCGCGGCCGCCTTGCCGGCCTCCGATTCCGGGTTGAGCGCTTTGACCTCGCCCATCAGCTTGAGCACCGTCTCGTTGTCCTGCGGGGGGCGGTAGAAATTCAGCAGCGACATCAGCGTCGTCTGCTTCTGATCCGGGGTGATCTTCGGGTGGCTGGCGATGAATGCGTCCGCGGATTTGCGGACACCGGCGCTTCCGTCCTTGCCCGCGATGCCCGCGAGCTCGGACTGCATCTTCGCGAGGTCGGCCTTGAAGGACATCGCACCGCCCACGCCCGTCTCATCCTTCGGATCCAGCTTGGAGATTTCGGCGATGACCTGCGAGTAATGCTGCGCGGCCAGTTCCTCATCGAGCACCTTCAGGCCGGCGGCGAGGAACTTCGCCTTTTCCACGCCCTGGGCGCCTTCCGCCTTCTTCCATGCCTCGTCGCGTTTCACCCGCACGTCGCGGAGTTCATCGAGATGCTTGAGATACTTGTCCGGCCCGCCCTCCTGGTAGCCGGTCTGGGCGTAGGGCCGCCCCTGCGCGTCGGTGAGGACGATGCTCGGAAACCCCTTGATTCCAAACTGCTCCTGCAGCTTTGCGTTTTGCTCCTGAGTTTCCTTGCTCAGCTTGCTCTTGTTCTGCGGGAAATCGAGTTCGACGAGGACGAAGTTCTTTGGTCCCGCTGTCTTGAATGCATCAAGGTCGAACACTTCCTTGCGGAGCCGGATGCACCATCCGCACCAATCCGAACCGGTGAAATCGATCAGCAGATCCTTGCCGTCCGCGGCGGCGGTCTTCTTCGCCTTTTCAAAATCAGTGACCCAGAGATCCCCGGCGGCAAAGGTGGATACGGTGAGCGCCCACGCAGCGGTGGCAGTGAGGAGGGAACGGATCGGTTTCATCCCGCCTCCGTAGCGGTTTTCCTGCGCTGCACAATCAGGAAAGTCGGATTGGCTTGGCCGCGCCAGCCGGAGGTTCGCGGAGGGCGGACGCGAGGATTGCGCCACAAGGTTTTTACAATTCGCAAACCGCGGCGTGACATGGCTTGCGGAATTGGAACGATGCTTCGGCCATGAAAGCTATCCTCGCTTCCCTTGGTGTTTTGCTCGGCGCCGTCAGCATGCTTGCCGCTGACCCGCGGCAGGCGTTCGTCGTTCACGAGTGGGGCACATTCACCTCGCTCCAGGATGAAAACGGCGATGCCATCGGCGGCATCAACACCGACGACGAGCCGGTTCCGCCGTTCGTCCACCGCCTTGCGCGCCAGTTCCTTCTCTCGCCCAGCGAAGCTCCGCCGCATTTTTTCCAAGGAGCACCGAGCTGCCACCCGGACGTCACCATGCGACTCGAGACGCCGGTGATCTATTTTTACCCGCCGAAAGGCTGGAAGCCGCGACCGGTGGACGTACAGGTGCGTTTTCGCGGCGGCTGGCTCACGGAATTTTTTCCTGCTGCCGTCGCGCGCGCACCCGGCTTCGACGCTGCGAGGCCGGATCGGACTTTCGTGGTCAACTCCACCGAGTACGTGACGGCCTTCGGTCATCTGAGCGG
>JBEBGK010000328.1:0-5031 GCA_040081515.1 Chthoniobacteraceae bacterium | reverse complement strand
AACGAAGATTATTGAGCACGAGCGTCTGGTGCGTCTCGGCGAGCCCGAGTTCCCACGGGATGCCCGCGTGTTTGATCGACGTCTGCGGTGATGCGCCGGTTCCGCCGTCGTAACCGCTGATGAGCACGACATCCGCGTGCGCCTTCGCCACGCCCGCGGCGATGGTGCCAACACCGACTTCCGACACCAGCTTCACGCTGACGCGCGCGTGGATGTTTGAGTTCTTGAGATCGTGGATGAGTTCCGCGAGGTCCTCGATCGAATAGATGTCGTGGTGCGGCGGCGGTGAGATGAGTCCCACTCCGGGAGTCGAGTTCCGGGTCTTGGCGATTTCCGGATTCACCTTCGTTCCCGGCAACTGTCCGCCTTCGCCGGGCTTCGCGCCCTGCGCCATCTTGATCTGAAGCTCCTGCGCGTTGACGAGGTAATTGCTCGTGACGCCGAAGCGGCCCGATGCCACCTGCTTGATGGCGGAGTTCTTCGAGTCGCCGTTCGCCTCCTTCACGTAGCGCGCGGGATCTTCGCCGCCTTCGCCGGTGTTCGATTTGCCGCCGATGCGGTTCATCGCGATGGCGAGCGCCTCGTGCGCTTCCTTCGAGATGGAGCCGTAGCTCATCGCGCCGGTCTTGAACCGCTTCACGATCGCATCGACCGACTCGACTTCCTCGATCGGGATCGGCTTCGACGGTTTGAAGTCGAGCATGCCGCGCAGGGTCGCCCAGTTCTTGAACTGCTCGTTCACCGACTTCGAATAATCCTGGAACGCCTTGTAGTCGGCGCTGCGCACCGCCTTTTGCAGCTTGTGGACAGTGTCGGGATTGAAGAGGTGATACTCCCCTTCCCTGCGCCACTGATACTGGCCGCCAGCGTCGAGCGCGTGGCCATTCACCTGGCGGTCGGGGAAGGCGTGGCGGTGGCGCATTTCCACTTCCTTCGCGATCTCCTCCATGCCGACGCCCTCGACGCGCGTCGCAGTCCACGAGAAATACTTGTCCACGACGGCTTCATTGATGCCGACGGCTTCGAAGATTTGCGCGCCGCGATACGATTGAATCGTCGAGATGCCCATCGTCGAAGCGACCGTCACGACGCCCTTCACCCCGGCCTTCACGAAATTCTTGCAGGCCGTCTTGTGGTCCGTGTCGTTGGCGAGCAACCCCTGCCGGATCATGTCGTCGATCGACTCGAACGCGAGGTAGGGATTGATGGCGCCGCAGCCGTAACCGATGAGCAGCGAGAAGTGATGCACCTCACGCGGTTCGCCGGACTCGAGCACGAGACCGACGCGCGTGCGCGTGCCTTCGCGGATGAGATGGTGATGCAGTCCGCTCACTGCGAGCAGCGCCGGGATCGGGGCGTTCTTCGCGTCGATGCCGCGGTCGGAGAGGATGATGATATTGATGCCGTCCTTCACCGCCTTGCTCGCGGCTTTGAAAATATCGCCCATCGCCTTCTCCAGGCCCTTCGCGCCCTTGTCCACTTTGTAGAGGATGGGGAGCGTGACGGACTTGTAGCCCGGCTGGTCGAGGTGCTTGAGCTTGGCGAACTCCTCGTTCGTGAGGATCGGCGCCTTCAACTCGATGAGGTGGCAGCTCTCGGGAACCGGGTTCAGCAGATTCTTCTCCGAGCCGATGGTCGTCACCGCGCTGGTGACGATCTCCTCGCGGATGCAGTCGATCGGCGGGTTCGTGACCTGCGCGAAGAGTTGCTTGAAGTAATTGTACAGAAGCTGCGGCTTGTTCGACATCACCGCGAGCGGCGTGTCGGTGCCCATCGAGCCGACGGCTTCCACGCCATCGCGCGCCATCGGCACCATGAGCATGCGCAGATCCTCGAACGTGTAGCCAAACGCCTGCTGGCGCTGGAGCACGGAGTCGTGATCCGGCTCCGGCAGCTTCCCGGGATCGGGCAGATTCGCCAGCTCGAGCATGTGCTCGTTCAGCCACTGCCGGTACGGATGCGCGCGCGCCATCTCGTTCTTGATCTCGTCGTCGGCGACGATACGACCCTGCTCCGTGTCGATATAAAACATGCGGCCCGGCTGGAGGCGCCCCTTTTGCAGGACGTTCTCCGGCGCGATGTCGAGCACGCCGACTTCCGACGCCATGATGACGTGGTCGTCCTTCGTCACGTAGTAACGCGAAGGCCGCAGCCCGTTCCGATCCAGCGACGCACCGATGCGCACGCCGTCCGTGAACGCGATGCACGCCGGGCCGTCCCACGGCTCCATAAGGCACGAGTGATATTCGTAAAACGCCTTCTTCTCATCGCTCATGGATTCGTGATTCGCCCACGGCTCGGGGATCATCATCATCATCGCGTGCGGCAGCGAACGGCCTGCGAGCACGAGCAATTCGAGCACATTGTCGAACATCGCCGAGTCACTCCCATTCGGATTCACGATGGGCAGGATCTTCTTGATGTCGTCGCCGAACGCATCCGACTCGAAGAGTGCCTCGCGGGCGTGCATCCAGTTGATGTTGCCGCGGAGCGTGTTGATCTCGCCGTTGTGCGCGATGAAGCGGTACGGATGCGAGCGGTCCCAACTCGGAAAAGTATTCGTGCTGAACCGCGAGTGGACCAGCGCGAGCGCCGTCTTCATCAGCGGGTTCTTCAAGTCGGGGAAATACTTGTCCACCTGCTCCGTGAGCAGCATGCCCTTGTACACGAGCGTGCGGCTCGAAAGGCTGCACACATACCAGTGATTCGCCCCGTCCATCGTCGAGCAGCGAATCTCGTTGTAGGAGCGCTTGCGGATGACGAAGAGCTTGCGCTCGAAATCGAGCTCATCCTTCACATCCGGACCGCGTCCGATGAAAATCTGGCGGATATGCGGCTCGGACGCCTTCGCGGTTTCCCCGAGCGAGCTATTGTCCGTCGGCACCTTGCGCCAGCCGAGAAATTCCTGGCCTTCCGAGTGGATGATTTTTTCAAACGCCTGCTCGACCTTCCGGCGCAGCCGCGCATCGGGCGGCAGAAAAATCAACCCGGACCCATACCGACCCGCCGGTGGCAGCGTCTGGTCCGAGCTCTTGAAAGTGTCGGCGAGAAATTCATGCGGCATCTGGATCAGAATGCCCGCGCCGTCGCCCGTATTGATCTCGCAACCGCATGCACCGCGGTGATCGAGATTGCGGAGGATCTGAAGTCCCTGCGCGACGAGGTCATGGGATTTCTTCCCCTTGATATTCGCTACAAATCCGACTCCGCACGCATCGTGTTCGTACTGCGGGTCGTACATTCCCTGTTTCGTCGGTGGTCCCTGGTTCTTCATTTCGATGTCTGTTTCGCGTAACACTTACGACGCATCGCGCCCGATGGTTTCGTCGCTGCCCACGATAAGAATGCCCCGCCGGGAGACGCGGAGTTTCGGTGGTGGACTCTTTCAATATTCAAATGACCGCGCGAAATACCACTCCGATCCGCGCTAGAACAGAAATTTCATGGCGTTTTCACCACATTTTTTGAGCACCCGGCTCTCGCCCACTTGCGTCGCGCCATCCCCAAGAGCCGCCGTACCCAAAACAGCCCGCCGGCAATCGCCGAAGCGGCAAATCCAATTTCCGTTCCCACGCCAGCATCGCCCTCTCACCATCCGAAGCATGCATTCGGGGCCGTTCAATCATCTTGGAAGCGGCGATCGAATTGAACGCGGGTTCCACGGCAATTCACGGAGCGAAGAACCCCGTCCTGACGACCTCTCCGGAAAGGAACAGATGAGGCCGTCCGCAACGCATGCCCGACGCGGAACGCGTGAAAAGGGTTAGCGCATGCCTTCAGGCTTCCGACCAAGGAGCCCAAACCGGAGCGTTAATGCTCTCGAGTCTTCGCGGAGCCTGCGGATTCCTGATCCCGCTTATGCTGCTGGCGGATCTCATGGAGTTGCCGGTAGGTGATCAGTCTCTTGCGCTGTTCGTCCCAGAGCCGGTATGTGAAGGACTTGAGGCTCGATATGAGAGTGACAGGCTTCACCGCTTGGAAAAGCGGGTGGGAGTTGTGGCAGCGCTCGAGGTTGTAGTTTGGAATCCGTGAGCTCAGGTGGTGGATGTGATGGTAGCCGATGTTGCCCGAGAACCACTGGAGGATCTTCGGCAGTTTGTAGAAGGAACTGCCTTCCAATGCTGCCAGCGTGTAATCCCACTCGTCGTTCCGCGCCCAGTAAACTCCGTCGAACTGGTGCTGCACATAGAAGAGCCACACGCCGACGGAGCCGGCGATCCCCATGACGAGGACCTGCAGGAACAGATACGTCTTCCATCCGAACGCCATGCTCAAACACACGGCCACCACAAGCAGCGCGAGGTTCATCCACCAGACGGAGAGGCGCTCCCGCAAGTTCGCCTTCGGGGACGAGAAGCGCTGCCGGATGAGAAACAGGAAGAGCGGCGCGATGCCGAAAAGGATCACGGGGTTCCGCGAAAGACGGTAGGCGAATTTCTTCCAGCGGGAGGACTCGAGGTATTCCTGCACCGTCATCGTCCAGACGTCGCCCGTGCCCCGCCGGTCGAGGTCGCCGGAGCTGGCGTGGTGGAGGGAGTGCTCCCATCGCCAATGGTGATAGGGCGTCAAGACGACCACCCCGGAGATAAAGCCCCAGACGGAGTTTGCCGTCTTCGACTTGAAATACGAACCGTGCCCGCAGTCGTGGGTGATGATGAAAGCCCGGATCATGAAACCGCCCGCGAGTATCGCACAGCCGAGCGTCATCCAGTAGTCCACCGTCCGGACCGGTTCGCGCATGCACAGATACATGAGCCACCAGAGCGCGATGTAGGGAACGAAAGTGTTTATGATTTGCCACGTGGCTCTCGGAAGCGATGGCTCCTGGTACTGCAGCACTATCTTCTTCCACTCCGCGGCCTTCGTTGGGTCTATCGTATCGGCGGGTTTGGGATCGGAAGATGTGGTCATTCTGAGATTGTGAGGTGGTGAGGCAATGGTGGACGCCTCGAGAGCATCCGATTTGAACGGCACGCTACACGCAGAGCAGATCGGTTGCAATGCTTCGCGATGCAAATCTTCCTATCGTCC
>JBEBGK010000327.1:0-5057 GCA_040081515.1 Chthoniobacteraceae bacterium | reverse complement strand
GGTGGACGAGGAGGAAGCTTGAACTGGATGACGTTCATCTCCTGCGCCCGGTGCGGTGCCGCACTCTTGGTGGAAAGGGATTTCGCAGCCGCGATCACCACGCCGAGCACCGCGAGGATTCCGAGGACCAGCAGGATGCGATGACGCTGGAAAAAAGTCCGCTCCTCCTCGTCATCATCGAAGCGCCCGGGTTCATACTTGCGCGGCGGCGGGGCTGCGTTCGGGGAAATCCCTGCTGCGGGCTTCTGCTCCGTATCGACGGTTTCGACTGTGTCCGAATTGCGGCTCATATCCTGGATTCTTGTTTCGTTGCGTTCATTTCCCCGCCGGCTTGGTCGCGAGACCGACCTCGGAGAGTCCGAGGCGGCCCACCACATCGAGCACATCCATCACGCCCTGGTACTGCGTGAGGCTGTCGCCTTTGATCACCACGGGGAATTCCGGGGTCTGCGATTTCACCTGGTTCAGCCGCTGCTCGAGCTGCTCGAGCGTGACCGGCTCGGTGTCGAGGAACACTTTTCCCTCGTTGTTGATCGTGATGGCCTTGGTCTTCGGCTTCGCGAGCGGCTTGCTCGGCGCGCTGCTGGCCTTCGGGAGGTTCACCTTCATGCACCGAGGCGGTGCACATGAGGATGAAGATCACGAGGAGCACGTATGCCAGGTCCAGCATCGGCGTGATGTTGATGTCGTCGTAGGGCTTGTCGTCGTTGACTTGCATGATGGTGTCTCCTCGTTTGCCGGGTTACTCGCCGCGCTCCTTGTAAAACTCGGCCATGCGGGTCACGAATTCATCGACGAAGACGTGCATGTCCGCCGTCGCATCCTTCACGCGGGAAAGGATGTAGTTGTATCCGAAGAGCGCCGGAATCGCGACCGCGAGCCCGGCCACCGTGGCGAGGAGCGCGGCAGCGATGCCGGGCGCGATGGCATTCACGTTCACCTCGCCCGCCGCGGCGACCGCGGCGAACGTGATCATCACGCCGACCACGGTGCCTAGCAGCCCGAGGAACGGACCGCCGGAAATGCAGATCGTGAGGAGCACGATGAGCCGGTTGATCTTCTGGGTCTCGCGCACCATTCCGCCGTCGAGGCTCGCGCGAATCGCCTGGATCGCGCGGCCCGGCAGGCCCTTCCGCGTTCCCTCGACCTGCGTGGTCGCAAGGCGGTGCCGGATCTCCTCCACGCCGATGTGGTAGATCCGATACACGGCGGAATTCTTCATCGCCTTCTGCGCGGACTTGTCCACCCGGCCGCCGAGGCTCTTCGCTTGATCGGCATCCGCCTCATCGATCGCCGTGAGATCGGATGCAATATGTCGCCACTCCTTCATGAACAAGGCGTTGCCTTTGCTCATGCCGTTCAGGTAGCGGACCTTCGAGACCATCACGAACCAGCTCATGACGGCCATCACGATGAGCAGGATGATCACGATCCATCCGTCGAACGTGAGGTTCATGATGATCACGCCAAAATGGCCGGACTTCAGCCAGCTCAGCCAGTTGGTCGGTGTCTCGTCCGCGCCGAAACTGAGCAGATTCGCGGCCTTCTCGCCGCCCTGGCTGAACGCCGCGAGCTTGATGAAACCCGCCGGTCGCGCGACGCGCGAGATGCTGAGCTCGTCCAGCTCCCCGTTGAAACCCACGCCGCCGGCCGCGCCATCGGGCGACGAATCGACGCCGATCGTCAGCGGACTGTTGAGCACAGGGAGCGGCGCGGCGAGCGTGGCGTAGGACTCGCCATCGACGTAAACCGTCATCTGCGAACCCGACGCGCTCACCGCGAGATGATGCCACGTGTTGACCTGCATCGGCGCGCCCGCGGCGCTACGCTGCGTGCCTCCCGCACCCTTCACTTCCACGAATGGCACTCCGTTGTCCGACCCGATGACGAAGGCATTCGCACCCTCGACCCGCCGGAAGATCACCGCGCCCGGCTGGAAAACCGCGGGCTTGATCCACGCGGACCACGTCATCGACCCGCCCGCGCTCCAAGCGAGCGACGGCGTCGGCGGAATCGTCACCGCGCCCTTCGCGCCGAGGCGAAGACCGGCGCCGACCATCGCGCCTTCCGAAGCGATGCCCGCGTTCGACGCGTGATTGCCCGCGCCGGCGGAATCATTCGGCGCCCCGCCTTTCTCCGCGAAGTGATAAACGAGCACCGTGTCCGCATCGAAGGTGCCCTTCGCATCATCGGCTTTCACCGCCTTCGGACCCACGTTGCCATAGTAGAGCCAGAAGTCGGTCTTCGCGCCGGGCTTGATGTCCGGCACCTTCACCCACACGAACGCCTCCGAGAAAAGCGAATCGAATTTCTCAATGTGAAACGGCAGGAGCGTCTTGCCGTCCTGCGCGACAAACCGGAGGTCCGTGCCGTCCTCCTTGCCGGTGAATGGGAAATTTCCCGAGAACAACCGGACCAGCACCGCGGCCGAGCCGACCGGTTCCGCCAACGGCACGCCCGTCGCCGAGAGGTCCACGCTGATCTTTTTCCGCGCAGGCCAGTCCTCGCTCCACCACGCGTCGGCCGCGCACGCAGGGTGGAGAAGGCCGGATGCTGCGAAGAGGAAAAGCAGAAGATGCTTCAGGAGAGTTCCATTCGATCGTTGGATTGCCGTTGCCATTTTCAGTGAGTCGTTTTCGAGGAGGTTTGCTGGGTGGCGCATCAGAAGTCGGCCGTGAGCCGGAAGGTGACGCGCGTCTCGTGCACATTGGTGAGATTCTGGCCGGTGAGCGGGATGCCGACGTCGATCGAGCCGCCGAAGTGGTTCCGGAAGCGCACCCGGCTCCCGACGCCCACGCTCGCGAGCGGGAACCGCCACGTCTGCTCGGGCAGCGGGTTGTGCAGTGTCAGCACCCCTGCATCCACGAATCCATAGAAACGCCATTCGTTGCCCGTCCGATCATCCGGATTCTTTTCGTCACCGCCCTTTTTCACCTCCGGGAGGACGGATGGCGTCCGCACTTCCGCGGAGCCGAAGATCGCATTGTCGCCGAGGACATCGGACTCCAGGTAGCCGCGCGCAGTGCCGAGGCCGCCGCCGCCGAATTGCTCGCTGTTGATCAGCGGCTGATCGGCGATCTGTCCCTGGATCTTCCCGAACAACTGAAAACCGGGCAGCAGCTTCCTGCCGAACAATTGGAAATCCGGAGGGAGCGTCCGCGTATGCGACAGGTCACCGCGGAAATAGACGTAGTTGCCGTTTGCCCGGAAGCGCTTCGCGTCGAATGCGGTGCCCCTGCTGCCCGCGTACCGGGTCGCGAAATTGACGCTGCCATTCAGTTCGGTCGTCGTCCTTTCCCCGACCCACGTGGCGTTGTACGACGCGGTCAGCGGGTAGTAGGTGATCGGCGTGATCAGTTTCGTGCCGCCAATCGTCACGTCCTCGTCGAATTGCTTGTAATCGAAGCCGAGACTCGCGGAGTGAAAGAAGTTTTTCTTCGAAGGCAGCGTGAACATCGCCCGTGCGCCGAGGATATTTCCCCGGCCCGCGCTCGAGACGCCGCCCAGCGTGGAGACGTTGCTGTCCTGCTTGGTCCCGAGGAACATCACGCTGAACCCGGTGACGCCCGGAAACCGCACGATGTAGTAGCCCGAGAAAACCTTCGCGTCCTCGAGCCGCTCCGGCGCGAGCTGGAAACTGAAACCCGCGGCGTGCCCGAGTTGCCACAGGTTGCCGTAGCTCACCGAGCCGTTCAGCCGGAGCGGTGTCGTGTTTGCGTTGTAACGGTTGTTCAACTCCAGGCTCCCGTGCAGCGGGAGGCTGTCCTTCACGTTCAGGTCGATGTCCACGGTGTCCGGCTCGATGCCGGGCTTCAGCACCGGCGTGACGCGGCGGTCCTGCCATTGATTCAGCGCGACGATGTCCCTCGTGATTTCGTTGAAATCCGGCACCTTGCCCTCCGCGACGGACGGGGCGTGCTTCTTGATCTGGTCGAGGGAGAAATATCGCGAGCCCCGGACCCGCAGCCGCCCCACCCTGCGTTCGACCGCCTGCAGGAAGACCACGCCATATTTCACCTCCTGCTTTGGAATCTGCACCCCGACCGTCTGGAATCCCTTGTCGTGGTAAGCCTTTTCCAGCGCCGCGCGCGCGTCATCGACATCCTTGGGCGTGCGACCCGGACCCAGAAACGGATAAACGGCCTCTCCAATCTCCGACTCGTTCAGGAGACGCGCGCCCACGACCCGGAATTCCTGGATGTAAATGGGCCGGACAGCGGGCGCATCGGCGGCCTGCGGCTCCTGGGCCATCGCCATGCACGCCCGGAGAGCCACGATGCCGAGGGCAAAAGCGCGTCCGCGGGTGAAATGTGCGACCGCGCTATTCATGGAGCCTGTATCCGAACCCCCGGACGCTTTGAATTTGTGCCGCGGCAGCGCCGAGTTTTCCGCGAAGCCGGCGCAGATGGGTGTCCACCGTGCGCGCCTCCACCCGCGCTTCACTGCCCCACACCTGCTTGAGCAGGCGCTCCCGCGTTACTACGCTGCGATTCGCCCTCATCAGCGCGAGCAGCAGCCGATACTCCACGGCCGTGAGATCGACCGGTCTGCCACGGACCGTCACGAGGACGGCTTCGCTATCCACTTCGATGGCTCCGACTTTGAGGTCCTTCGGCACGGGGCGGCGGACCCCGCATCGGGAAAGGATGGCCTTCACCCGGAGGATCAACTCCCGGGGGCTGAACGGACTCACCACATAGTCCTCCGCTCCGAGTTCAAAGGCGAGCACCCGCTCGATCTCATCCTGGCACTTGCTCACCATCATCACCGGCGTCGAAACGGTGGACGGGTCGGACTTCAGGCTGCGGAGCACCTCCGAGCCGCGCATCCCCGGCATCACCATGTCGAGAATCACCAGGGCCGGCGCATCCTCCCGCGCCTTGTTCAGCAGATCGGGTCCGTCGTTCGCATGTACGACCTCGAATCCGGCGTCCGCAAGGTTCGCCTCGACCGTCCTCGCGGGGTCGTCCTCCCGGTACGCCACCAGCACCCGCGCATGGATCAGGTCATCCTTCATTTTACCCGAGCCCCCGCATGGGTTGATCCCGCCGCACCCC
>JBEBGK010000326.1:0-5072 GCA_040081515.1 Chthoniobacteraceae bacterium | reverse complement strand
GCCACGCCGATCCCCTCCGGGCCGGGGCCCGCGGCGGTCGTCACGTTCGCGGCGCGGTTCCTCGCCTGCAAAATCCGCATAGCGATTCTTCGCCGGCGCCTCCTTCAACCAGTCGGGCAGGAATTTCAAATCGAGTTCCACAGGCAAATCGCTCATTTCGATCCATCTCTAATCGCTCCGCCGCAAAATGGCAACCGCGCTGGCGCGGCCCGGAATCCGCCGGCTCGAAAAACTTTTTCCCACTTTCGTTGTTGCCAACCCTCGGGAGCAGCCATAAAGCAACCGCCCGTTTCCAACAACAACTTACGCCATGTCCGAAAAATCCACTTACGAAAAAGTCAAAGACATCATCGTCGAGCAACTCGGCGTCAATCCCGAGCAGGTCACGGAAACCGCCTCTTTCATCGAGGATCTCGGGGCCGACTCGCTCGACACCGTCGAACTCGTCATGGCCTTCGAGGAGGAATTCGGCGTGGAAGTCCCGGACGAGGATGCCGAGAAACTTCAGACCGTGGGCAACGTCGTCGAGTATATTGACAAAAAGATCGCCAAGTAAGCCGCGACCGCGGAACCCATTTCCAAATCAACAAAGGGAGACCCAGCCGCGTGGCTGGGTTTTCTTTTTCCCGGATGAGTGCGCCGTTCCGGGCAGGGCCGTTCACTCGGCGGCGGCCGCGGCGGAAAAATTTCCCGCAACTCTCCGGGAGGGGCAGTGTTTCTCGGCCTGTATGAAAAGACTCACACTCACTCTGGGCGTCGCATTCGCGGCGCTGGTCACCCTCCCCTCACTCAGCCTCGCCGAGGATAAACCCGCCGGCGAACGTCCGAAGCGTCCCGGCGGATCCGGCGGACCCGGTGGTCCCGGTGGCGAACGCCGCATGGACCCGGAAGCCAGGCTCAAGTTCATGACCGAGAAGCTCGGCCTCACCCAGGAACAGCAGGACAAGATCAAGGCCATCCAGGAAAAGAACGCGCCCGCGATGAAGGAACTCATTGCCAAGGGCCGCGAGAACCTCACCGAGGAGGACAAGACCAAGATGCGCGAACTGATGAAATCGCAGTTCGAGGAAACCAACGCCGTGCTCACGCCCGAGCAGCAGGCGAAGATGAAGGAACTGCGCCCCCAAGGCCGCCCCGGTGAAGGCGGACCCGGCGGACCGCGCGGCGATCACAAGCCCGGCGAAGGACGCCCGAAACCCGAGGCCAAGTAACCGCACCGTCTCCAACAGAAATCACAACCAAGGGCGGGAGGCATTCGCTTCCCGCCCTTTTCTTTTGCCCAAAAAATCGCAGAGCGAAACCCTTGCGGGCGAAACGATGCCCATCTACAAGCACGCTCCGCTTTTCACACGATGAACATCCACGAATACCAGGCCCGCGAACTCTTCGGAAAATTCGGCGTCGCCACCCAGCCGGGGCGAGTCGCCAGCACTGCGGAGGAGGCGGAGAAAATCGCCGCGGACCTCGGCAAGCCCACCGTCGTGAAGGCGCAGATCCATGCCGGCGGTCGCGGCAAGGGGACGTTCAAGAGCGGCTTCAAGGGCGGCGTGCATCTCGCGAAATCATCCGCCGAGGCGCGCGACTTTGCCTCGAAGATGCTCGGCCAGACGCTCGTGACGCATCAAACTGGGGCGGATGGAAAACTCGTGGGCAAGGTCTTCGTCGGCGAGGCGGTGGACATCGCGAAGGAACTCTACTTCGCCATCCTCCAGGATCGCGCGACGAGCGGCTACACCATCATCGCGAGCACCGAGGGCGGCGTGAACATCGAGGAAGTCGCCGAGAAGACGCCGGAGAAAATCGCGCGCGAGCACATTCACCCGACGCTCGGCTTCCAGTCGTACCAGGGCCGCAAGCTCGCCGCCGCGCTCGGCCTGCGCGGGCCGCTGATGAATCAGGCGGTGAAGCTTTTTACGAATCTCTTCAAACTTTTCCTCAGCGCCGACTGCACGATGGTGGAAATCAACCCGCTCGTCATCACGACCGACGGCCGGCTCATGGCGCTGGATGCGAAGTTTAACTTCGACGACAACGCGCTCTTCCGTCACCCGGAGATTGTCGCGATGCGCGACAAGTCCGAGGAAGATCCACGCGAGGTCGCCGCGAGCGAGTTCAACCTGAACTACATCGGCCTCGATGGAAACATCGCCTGCCTCGTGAACGGCGCAGGCCTCGCGATGGCGACGATGGACATCATCCAGCACTACGGCGGCAAGCCCGCGAACTTCCTCGACGTCGGCGGCGGCGCGTCAAAGGAGCAGGTCACGGCGGCGTTCAAGATCATCCTCGGCGACGCGAACGTGAAGGGCATCCTCGTAAACATCTTCGGCGGCATCATGGACTGCGACGTGATCGCCAACGGCATCGTCGCGGCGGCGAAGGAGGTGCACATCAAGATCCCGCTCGTCGTCCGCCTCGAAGGCAACAACGTCGCCGCCGGCAAGAAGACCCTCGCCACCAGCGGCCTCGCCCTGCTCGGCGCCGACACGCTCGACGACGCAGCGCAGAAGATTGTCGCGGCGGTGAAAAGCGCGTAAACTGTCACCATGAGTACGGTCATCCTCAATGAATTCCAAAAGCTGAGCACCGCCGAGCAGGTGCAGCTCGTGGAGGATTTGTGGGACCTGATCTTCGCCAAGGACGATGGACTGGCGCTCACGGACGCGCACCGCGCGATCCTCGACCGTGAGCACGCCGAGATTGAACGGAACCCTCGCGAAGGAATCACCTTTGCGGAGCTGAAGTCGAAAATCCTGAGCGCACCGCGGTGAATGGAATTGATCATCCGCAGACGCGCGGCCTACGCGATTCAGGAAATCTTCGCCCGCTACGAAGGCGAGCAGCCGGGGCTTGGCTTCGAGTTTCTCGAATTGCATCGAGGCGGCAACCTCCGCCATCGCACGAAGCCCGGAGACGAGCCCCAAATTTTACCTGCAATTTCGGCGGCGCCAGCTCAGGCGCTTTCCGTATTCGCTCTACTACCGGGTGCTTGGTTCCTTCGTCGTCCTCTCCGTGATATTTTACGCCAGCCGCAATCCGAACGAACTCTACGCACTTCTCGAAGACAACGGAACATGAGTGAGAAGAGAAAATCCAATACGCTCCGTGCATTCGAGCCAGCGACCGGCGGCCCGGCATGGCGCGAGGCGGAGGCTGCGGGATGCGATATGAGTCTGCTTGTTGCCTCCGCACGGATGTCCGTGTGGGAGCGAATTTGTGAGCATCGTGCGGCGATCGATCTCGCGACCACCCTGCGCGAAGCTTGGCGGAAAGCATCACAACAAGAGGGCACGCCATCGGCATGAAGATCACCGAGATCGCTTTCTCCTGCTACCCGATCACGGACGTGCCGCGCGCGCGGGCGTTTTACGAGGGCGTGCTCGGGCTCAAGCCCACGATGGATCACGACATGGGCGAGAAGGGCCACTGGATCGAATACGACATCGGCCCCGGCGCGCTCAGTCTGGCGAAATACGCCGACTTCAAACCGACCAACGACGGCTGCACGGTCGGGCTCGAGGTCGAGGACTTCGACGCCGCCTTGAAAGCCGTCCAGGCCGCCGGCGTGAAAACCAACATGGGACCGCTCGAGACACCCGTCTGCCACATGCTCATGATCGCGGACCCCGACGGCAACCCGCTCATCATCCACAAGCGCAAGCCGGGGCACCACTGACTCTCCCAGCATCCGAATCTTGCCGCGCGGCAAATCCGAAACCCCAAATCTGAAATCCTAAATTCCACATGGCCATCCTCGTTGAACCCACCACCCGCATCCTCGTCCAAGGCATCACCGGCGACTTCGGCTCGCGACACGCGAAGCTCTCGCTCGACTACGGCACGCAGCTCGTCGCCGGCGTCACACCCGGGAAAGGCGGGCAGGTTTTCGAACACACGAGCGCGGACGGAAAGAAGCACCAGGTGCCCGTCTTCGACACCGTCGCCGAAGCCGCGAAGCAGACCGGCGCCACGGTGAGCGTCGTCTTCGTCCCGCCGCCATTCGCGGCCGATGCGATCCTCGAGTGCGTGGATGCGAACCTCGCGCTCGTCGTCGCCATCACCGAGGGGATTCCCGTCAACGACATGGTGAAGGCGAAGGCCGCCATGGAGGGCAGCAAGACGCGGCTCATCGGCCCGAACTGCCCCGGCCTCGTCACGCCCGGTACCGGCAAGGATTCCTTCGGCGGCTGCCGCATCGGCATCGCGCCCGGCTACATTCACAAGCGCGGAAATGTGGGCGTCGTCTCGCGCAGCGGCACGCTCACGTATGAAGCAGTGTGGCAGCTCACCTCGCGCGGCTACGGCCAGAGCACCTGCGTCGGCATCGGCGGCGATCCGGTGAATGGCACCAGCCATCTCGACGTGCTGAAGATGTTCAACGACGACCCCGAGACCGAGGCGATCATCATGATCGGCGAAATCGGTGGCGAAGCCGAGGAGCAGGCCGCCGCGTGGGTGAAGGCGAACTGCAAAAAGCCCGTCGCTGGATTCATCGCCGGAGCGAGCGCGCCTCCCGGACGCCGCATGGGCCACGCCGGCGCGATCGTGAGCGGAGGAAAAGGAACCGCCGCCGCCAAAATCGCCGCCATGAAGGACGCCGGCATCGCAGTCGCCCCGACCCCGAGCGCAATGGCCGACACGCTGCTGCGCCACTGGGGCAAGGCAAAGTAGGCGAGGTTTTCAAACTCGCCCTGGCGGGCGGAGCGAGACGGCAGGAACAACCATTTCGGTTCCCCATGCCGTCCTGTCCGCTCCACCGCTCCACCTCCGCCCAGCCCACCGCGCGAGGTTGCAAACCCCGCCTACTTTCACCTTGCCGCACGCGTCGGCCCCCGTATCTATCCGATACTCTTTTTACCATGAGCAACATCACGCCGGCTGCCTACGACTCGAAGATCGAAGGCAACATCATCTTCACCAAGGCCGACGCCGCCATCAACTGGATGCGGAAAAATTCCCTCTGGCCGATGCCGATGGGCCTCGCCTGCTGCGCCATCGAGCTCATGGCCACCGGCGCATCGCGGTTCGACATCTCGCGCTTCGGCGCCGAGGTCATGCGCTTTTCCCCGCGG
>JBEBGK010000325.1:0-5075 GCA_040081515.1 Chthoniobacteraceae bacterium | reverse complement strand
GTGCGCCTCCGGCGCAGGAGCGAGGACGGCGACAGGAATGTCGCCGCTCCTTGTGCGCCGCGGGCGGGATTGCCCGGCCCGCGCGGACGGGGTAACCGTTCTGCATCGCGATGGTCGAGCTCACTGAAAAACTCCTCATGGATGCCGGAGGCTGGGAAGCCATGAAGGAAGCTCGCGCACTTTACGAAGCGGGGAAGGTGATCGAGGCCCGCTACGAGCCGCCCTTGCTGTCCGGCCTTGTGCGCAGTGCGGACGTGGAATACCGGGCCGGTCTCCAGGTGCTCTCGCGGACGAACATGGAGAACATCTGCGCGTGTCCGACGAGCCGGCGGCGCGGGCTCATCTGCGCGCATTCGCTGGCTGTGGGTGTGGCAGTGATCCGCGGATTGAAAAAAGCGGAGCCTGCCGCTGCCGCCAAAATCAGCGTTCCTGTCGCCGCATCTTCCGCAGCGGTTGATCCGAATTTCTCAGCGGATGCGGACGCAGCGGAGGCGTTGCTGCATGTAATCCTGCCACCGAATTTCAGTGCGGCCTGGGAAAAGAATTCCGTGATGCTCGTTTGCGAGATTGAAACCGGCGGAAACCGAAAACCGTTCGGTGCACTCGACCCGACGAAGCGCTTTCGCGTAAGCGAGGCGGACCTGCGGATCGTCACCCAGTTGCGGGAACTCGCCGGCGGGAAATTGCCGGCGATGGCGATGCTTTCCCGAGAGCAGTTCGCGGAGTTGCTAGACACTCTCACCGGGCATCCGCGGGTGACGATAGGGAGGACGGATCCCGTGAAAATCGAAGGGCAGGGGAGTCGTGACACCCTGCGCATCGAGCGTCTCGACGGCGGCGGGCTCCGGGTGAGCCACGTGCCGGTCGATGGAACTCTCGTTCTCGCGCGAAATGCCGCGTGGCGGTTCGCCGGCGCCAGGTTCACGCCGGTCGCGCCGGGCTTGCCGGCGGCGTACTTCGCCGTGCTGGAGCGCCCCGTCAGCATTCCCGCCGATGCCGCGGATGCTTTCATCGAACGTGAACTCCCGGCGCTGGCGAATTTTTTCGAGATCGAAGGAGACGTCGCGCCCGCTGCGCCCGCGGAGCTTCCGGTCCCGCGATTTGCAGCGCGATTCGAGGGCTCGCTGAATTTCCTCGCGGCACGCATCGAGGCGATCTACGGCGAACGCCGCGTGACGCTCGATGCGACTGGCGCGGCGCTCGCAAAATTCGCCCGGAATCGCGCGGCCGAGCAGACGGCGCTGGAGCGGCTGCGTGCGTCCGGTTTTTCCGGGCCGGACGGGAAAGGGGAACTCACTCTGAAGGGCGAACAGCGCATCCTCGCATTCTTCGCGGCGGCGCTGCCACGACTCGAACGCGAGTGGTCCGTCGAAGTCGGCGAGCGATTCCAGCATGTCACCCGCGAGGTCGAGCGCATCGAGCCGCGCCTGGAAATCCGCTCATCGGGAGAGCAATGGTTCGAGCTTTCGTATGAACTGGCCACCGAGGGCGGTGAGCGCTTTTCCGGCGCCGACATCGCGCGGCTGCTGCAAGGCGGCCAGAGCCATGTGCGCCGCAAGAACGGGAAACTCGCGGTGTTCGATCCGGGTCTGCTCGATGAATTTGGGCAACTCCTGCGCGACAGCGATCCGCAGCAGAGGCAGGCGGGTGTCTATCGACTCGACCGCAGGCAGGCCGGTGCGCTCGACGCGTTCACGACGGACAATGCGTTGCCCGTCACCGGCGAGACGCGCTGGCGCGATTGGGCCGGTGCCTCGCGGGGTCCTGAAAAGCTCACGCCAATTCCGCTCGGGTCGCTGGACTCGGTGCTCCGCGACTACCAGAAACACGGCGTCTATTGGCTGCATTTCCTCGCTCAGAACGGCTTCGGCGGCATTCTCGCCGACGAAATGGGCCTCGGTAAGACCCTGCAGGCTCTTGCATTTCTCCGGACTTTGGCCGGGCATGGGCCGGCACTCGTCGTCTGCCCGTCGTCGCTCATCTTCAACTGGCGGGCCGAAGCCGCCAAATGGACGCCCGAACTCCGTGTCCTTGCACTCGACGGGCCTCGCCGCGCCGAGGTTTTCCATCAGATTGGGAAGTCGGATTTGGTGATTACGAGTTATCCGTTGCTCCGGCGGGACGTGGAGGCCTATCGGGAGCAGGAGTTCAGCGCAGTCATCCTCGATGAGGCCCAGCACATCAAGAATCCGGACAGCCAGAACGCGCAGTCGGCCGCGACCCTGAGGGCGAGGCATCGGTTCGTCCTGACGGGCACGCCCGTGGAGAACTCCGTCCACGACATCTGGTCGCTCATGAACTTCCTGATGCCGGGCTACCTCGGGACGCGGACGGATTTCCGGGAGCGATATGAAAACGCCATCCAAAGCCAGTCGCCGGGGCCTGAACAGATGCGCCTGACGCGCCGAATCCGGCCATTCCTGCTCCGGCGGACCAAGCAGGTAGTGGCGAAGGAAATACCGTATAAACTAGAGCAAATCGCTTACTGCGAGCTTACTGAGTCGCAGAGACTGGTGTATTCCAAACTGCTGGAAGGAACGCGACGGCAGCTGTCCGAGATGGCTGGCGAGCAGGACCAGAAAACGGCCCGGATGGTCATGCTGACAGCCTTGCTGAGACTTCGCCAGGCAGCGTGTGATGTCCGTTTACTGGGCTTGGAAAACCCGCCCGGTGCGGCTGAGGCCTCGGGAAAGCTCGATTTGCTTCAGGAATTGCTGTCGGAAGCGGTTGACGGCGGGCATCGGGTGCTGGTTTTCAGTCAATTCGTCACCATGCTGGGGCATATCCGGGACCGGCTCGATGGGATGGGCGTGGATTACTGTTATCTCGATGGCCAGACGCGGGATAGAGCCGCGCAGGTGGGTAAATTCCAGGGCGGAGACATTCCGGTTTTCCTCATCAGCCTGAAAGCGGGCGGCACCGGCCTGAACCTTACGGGTGCCGACACGGTGATTCATTTCGACCCGTGGTGGAATCCCGCCGTGGAGGCTCAGGCCACCGACCGAGCGCACCGAATCGGCCAGAAGCGGGTCGTCACGAGCTACAAACTCATCGCAAAGGACACTGTGGAGGAGAAGATTTTGAACCTTCAGGCAAAGAAGCGCGCAGTGATCGCAGCGACGCTGGAGAGCGAGGAACCGCTGATGGAAGGGCTGACCGCGGAGGAGATTCAGGGCCTGCTGGGGTAGTTGTTAGGATCGATTCGGAATCCGGGGGTTCCAAGGAATCACCGGGAGTGTGTGACGCTGCGCAGGGTGCTCGCTCCACACAACGGCGAGATGCTCCCAAGTTATTCACAAGGCCGGAACCTCCGGAGCGATGGGTAGATAAATGTAACATCATACAATATATGTCATATGAAATAGTATCCATGGAGCGCCTACCGAGAGCTTCAGGGATGAGATCGCACGGATAAGTTGTCCCGATCCCTGCAAAGCGCTTAAAACCCCTGAAAAGGCCTTAAAACGCACGTTTTCAGACGGTTGCCGCGCAGCCATTCCCCCGATTCCCGATCGAGAACTTGTCCCGCTTGCCGTGCCTGGTCGAGAAGTTGTCCTGATCGAAGGTGAGCGCTCTACAGAGGAGTTTGGACATCCAGACCCAAAAAGCGGGACAAATTATGAAAGAGGCGGAGGTGTAGGGTGATCGGGGCTTTTCGCCATGATTGGCACAGCGGAGGGCCTCCCGGTCCACGGTTTTGAGGCATCTCGCAGCCCCCAAGAAAGCTGCCTGCACGGCCCATGCAGAGTCGCCACCCTGCTTGTGGAACATTTTCCAGAACCCCCTGCCCGTCCCGGCCGGCAACGCCAAAACCCCCGCCTGTTCAGGCGTGGCCAAAAAAAGCGCCGGGCTGCTTTCGCGGCCCGGCGCTGGTCGGCTGAAGGCGGGAGATCAGTGTGCGCCCGTCTTGCTTTTTGCGGGCGCCGCCAGCATGTCCGCAAGCGAGCTCGCCGCGCACTCGGCAGCATTATAGGCGTTCACGATCGTTGCCGCTTCCCGTGCCTCGTCTTTGAAGCCCAAGGCGGTCGCGACCTGCATGATGGACAGCGCCGCCGGCGCCCGGTCCTCCACGTTCGCGCATTCCTTCAGCGCCACCCCGGCCAGGTGAAGGAAACTCTCCCGCACGCCCTTTGTGGATGGTGGCGGCGGGATAGAGAGAGGACGGAAATCCTCTCGGAACTCCTCCGGCACCGGACACATCGGCATACACCCGGCGATCCACTCGATAGCTTCCCCCCGGCTGAGTTTCTGGATGGTTTCGGCCACCCGGCGTCTATCGGATGGCAGATCCATCCATTCGACACCCGGATTCCTGTTCGACCATTCATCCCACGATCGCCAGAGACGGACGGCTCGCACAAGGTGGCACGAGGTGACGAGCGTGTAATCCCCGTCGCCGCCGTAGAGCGTCTGCTCACGGTCGTGACATCCATTTGAGGTGAGCCACACTCCATGCGGGCTCTCGGCGGGTCCGGAATTCAGACCGGGCGCCGCAGATTCGGGAGCGGGTTTTGCAGCCTTGGCCGCGGCGGGCGAAGCGGCGGCTTTACTGATGACCATCCTGGGCGTTGCCGCCCGGCGTTTTGCTTGCGCGCGAGAGGGCGCGCTGTTACCGTTTCCGGCGATTCGATTTGGCTTTTTCATTTGATGTGGACTTGCTGTTTCGGGTCTTCAGGCCCTCCGGTGTTTCAGCACCGGAGGGCTCCTTGTTTGTTTCCGCCGCAGCCGCCTTGACCCAATCAGCAAGCTTCAGCGCGTCTTCAGCATTTGGCGCACTCACGCCGCTGAACCACTGAGCGACTCTCTGCCTTGGAACTCCCAAGCGACGAGCCAACTCAGATCGCTGCCCTCTCTCCCCAGTACAAGCTTTCGCTTTTGCGATCACCGATTGCAACAGAGAGGTTGGCATGGCTTGCTTTGTATCGTCTTGCGCACCAATTGCAACGGAAATTTTACGGTCCGAATCCAGAGCCCGCAGGATGAGGTCGTTTGCGGCGCCCGATCTCCAGATGCGATACAGCTCGGACGAAAGCACATTGAGCAGCCTGTCTTTCTCCTCGGGAGGGATCTTTGAA
>JBEBGK010000324.1:0-5077 GCA_040081515.1 Chthoniobacteraceae bacterium | reverse complement strand
CCTTCGAGGCCGTAGCCGTCGATGTGGCCGCCGCCGGGCTGGTGGTCCCAGCCGTGGATGCTCGTCGCCACCTGGATGTGGTCGAAGGCGAGATCGACCTCGCGGTCACCACGCTTCACGAACCGCTCGTGGCCGGGCTCTGCTCCCGCCCGTTGCTCCGGCTTCCTCCGGCCCTCCTCGTCCCGCGGGCGAGCCGCATCCGGAACCCTGCCGAGCTGTGGAAGCGGGACACCATCGATGATCCGCTCATCTCGCTGCCCGTGGGCGAGCCGATCGCGGCGAATTTCCAGCGGGGCCTGCGGAAGCTCGGTGTGGACTGGGCGCCGGCCCTCGTGGTCAGTTCGCTCGATCTCGTGGAATCCTACGTGGCCAGGGGCTTCGGAATCGGGATCAGCGTCATCGTCCCCGGGATCAAGGAGCCCGCCGGCGTCCGGCGCATTCCGCTGCCCGGGTTCGAACCGCTCGCGGTCGGCGCGGTCTGGCATGGCACGCCGACGCTGCTGATGCGCACCTTCATCGAGGCGATGACGCACTACGGAAAGTTGTTGCAGGCGGAGCGTTGAACGGGTGCCGGCGCATCCTCCCGCGGACGAATCATCCCCCAGCCGGGGATTGCGATGCAGCGCCCGGAGTGCATGATGTCGGGAAATCGAACATGAAACCGAATCCAACCCCCAACCCTGTCTCCCCCGTCACCCGGCGGAGTTTCCTGAAGAATGGCGCCGTGATCACCGCGGGCATCGCCTCGCTATCGTGGCCGGCCCGCGCGCAGGTGAACAAGAACAGCAAGCTGCGCATTTTCCAGATCGGCACCGGCGGCATCGGCGCGATGCAGCGCAAGGGCCTGAAGGATCACCCGATGGTGGAATTCGCCGGGTTCTGCGACGTGGACCGTCGGGAGCTGGACAAAATCGGGAAGGAATATCCCGGCGCGTGGACGGTCGGCGATTACCGCGAGGCATTCGCGAACCGCGCGGATCAGTTCGACGCGGTGATCGTCGATACGCCCGACTTCCACCACGCCGCGATGATGCTCACGGCGATGAAGCATCACAAACACATCTACGGCCAGAAGCCGCTGGTGCATCAGCTCGATGAATTGCGGATGATCCGCGAAGGGCTCGCCGCGCGGCCGAAGCTCGTCACGCAGATGGGCAACCAGCGCGCGTGCAGGGAGGGCCGCATGCAGGCCGTGGAGATCCTGCGCCGCAACCAGCTTGGCCGCCCGGTGGAGGCATGGGTCTGGACGGGCGGCGTGGCGCGAAGCGTGCACTTTGCCGATCCGTGGAGCGATTACACGCCGGCCAGCCCCGTGCCGGATGCAGTCAACTGGGATCTGTGGCACGGCCCACTGACGTCGAAACTGCCCTACAGCGAGGACCTCACACCGAAGCGCTGGCGCGCATTTTGGGAAACTGGCGGCGGCCAGCTCGCGGACTGGGGCTGCCATCTCCTCGACCTGCTCTATTTTGCCTACGATCTCCCGTCGCCCGAAGCCGTGCTCACCCACACGCATCGCGCCGCCGGGACGGGGCACTCCGCGCACAACCAGAGCACGATCACGTTCCCCGGCGGCGGGAAGTTTGGCCGCGGGAAATTCGTCGTTCACTACAATGACGACGGCTTGCTGCCCTCCTTTGCCGCGCTCGGCCTGCCCGAGACCAAGGCCGCGCCGAATCACACCATGGTCGTATGCGAGGAAGGCACGCTGCTTCTCCAGGCGGACGGAAAGATCACCATCTTCCGCAAGGGCAAGGTCGTGGAAAACGAACCGCTGCCGAAGGTGGAACCGCGCGACCACTGGAAGGACTGGGCGGACAACTGCCTCGGTGCGAAGAAGCCGCTTTGGACGCCGTTCCAGATCGGGTGGCGCATCACCGAGCCTGCATTGCTCGCGGTGAAGGCCACGCGCTACCCCGGCGAGGAACTGCGCTGGAGCGGCAAGGACTGCCGATTCACGAACCACGACAGGGCCAACACCGAGATCCTCGCCCGCAAATACCGGCCCGGCTTCGAGCCGCCGCAGGTGACCTGACGGAACGGATCGAGGGGCACGAAGCGAACCGCGCGCGGTCCCGGCCGGTGCTGGAGCGGAACTTGCGCGCCCGAAACCGGTCAGGCACCTGGGCCAGGCGGCGACGAGGGAGAGCGGCGTGCCGGCGGAAGCGCGACCGGTTCGTGCCTCACAGGTCCCCGCGGGTGTCCTCGAAGTAACTGGCCACGTCCCAGCCGACGATTGGGGCATTGCGTCCGAGGGCTTCGTCGTAATGAAAGCCGCCGTTGCCACCGCCGTTGATCCTGAAACTTTTCACCACGAACGAGCCGGTCGTCTCCACAGTGCCGTTGAGCGTCGCGGCGTAGTTCGGCCCGTTGAAGGCGAGGACTTGGTTCGCATTTCCCGATGCCGTAAAGGTCGCTGCCGGGGAAACGGAGACCCCATGCACCGTGAGCCGGGAGGCGACCCTGCTGCTCGCGGCGTTCGAATTGATGTTCCCGTTCCCAAAGTCGATGTTCCCCTGCACCCAGATGGTCGCATACACGTTCGGCGGGATCGTGATACCGGCCCCGCCCCCGTTGCCGGTGCTGAGGTTGCCGGCGACGATGATTTCCACGTAGCCCGTCCCGGTGGCTGGCGCCGTCACTGAAAAGGAACCCTGATTCCCGATGATGGCGTAGCGCGTGGGACTCGCCTGGGTGCCGGTGGCGAAGGTCGCGCGGCTCGCGCCCTGGTAGGTCCAGGAACTCCACACCGGCGCGGTGGGAATCGGGATGTCCTCGTCGAAATCGCTCAGGATCCGGTTCTGGTCCATGCCCCCGCTGCCGGAGACATTCTCCTTGGCGACGGTCGCCGGATCGTCGCCGCCATTGGTCTTCACCTCGCCCTTGACGATCGCGCCGTTGCCGGAAATCAGCGGCCCATACGGGGTCGCGGCCGGGTTTTGCTTCGCGCTGGCGACGTTCCCGTTTGTCTGCACCTTCGGGCTGCCTGAACCGGGATAGACACCGCCCGCAGCCGTGCCGGGATTCGACTTTGTGGCGTCCCCGGAGTCGAAGCTGTCCACCCGCCAGTTGGCGCTGTTTCCCAGCACCATGTCACTGACCGAGGTAATCGCGCGAGCGGCTCGATAGCGCGGGCGGAGGATGACCTCCACCGTGCGCGTGACGTGCGGGTCCGGGGCGCCGCCGGCGGTGGTGGCTCCGAGCTTCATCCGGCGCAGCTCGGTGTCGCGCGAGTCGGAGGCGACGAACCGCCCGGGCAGATTCGCCCGCGCCGTCGAGCGGACTCGGAACCAGGGATTGTAGGTGGGAGGGCTGCCCGAGGCTTCCCGCGTGTAAACATCGACCGAGAGCGATGTCACCTGGACATTGCTGGGCCCGCCGAGGGAGGGAAGGCTGGCCGCACTGAGCTTGCGCTCGCCATTCGTCATGAAGCCCGCATCCGTGAACGTCCATCCGCTCGCCGCCCACGGATAGGCGGTCGGGTCCGTCGTGGTGAGTGCCCAGGTGTTCAGGGTGTTGACGGCGACATCCGCGCCCGCGTCGGCTCCGTGCAGCGCCTCGTGCCAGGCTGCGCCTTGATGGGTGCCGCGGTACTTCGGGATGAGGCCCTGGTAATAGGTCGCAATCGCGATCGCGAGCCCGCCGATGACGAGCATCGTCGCGATCAGCGTGCTTGCCCTGGTTTCGTGTTGGATTCGCTGTCTCATATCAGTCCCTTCGAGGGTTTCGGAGGCTCACTTCCACGACAGCGTTTGCGGTGGCCGGCGAGCCGCCGGCGGGGCGGAAGCGCGGCGTGAACGAGGACTGCAGGCGGATGATGCCGCCCGCGTTGCGTCCGCTGACCGTCACGGTCGTGGTCGAAAAACTGTCGGTGATCCGCGCGGCGATCTCCCGGGTGGAGCTCGGCGTCGTCGCGCCGGACGGGTATTCGCTGCGGAGAAAACAGACCGTCGCGTCCGTCGCGGAGCGCGGCCCGGTGTAGTATCGGATCTGCATCTCGCCGGTCCCCGCACTGCTGGGCGCGAACCGGGTGACCGCCTTGCCGCCGACCGTCGTCTGCGCCTCGGCCCATGGAACGATTCCATTGAGGAGCGCGTTGCCGTTGCCGTTGTACACGCCCGCCGTGTTCAGGGTGGCACGCGGATAGCGGGTTTTCTTGAATGCCGATCCCGCCTGGTTGTCCGGCGTGTTGCTGCCGTAGTAATCGGGGACGTGGATCGACAGAATGTTGGTGGCGCTCACCACATACGTGGTCGCGCCGGTGTCCTTGATCGGGGTCGTCGTCGCGCCTGAGATGAGGCCCACTCGCACCGCCCGGCGCAGGTCCGCCGCGACGGCGTCGAGGATGCGGTTCGTGTTCGCGACGCCGACCATGTATCCATCCGTCCCGGACATGCTCCTGTTGATCCCGAGCGCCGCATAAGTGAGAACTCCGAGCACCACCACCGCGATGCTGCTGGACACCAGCACCTCGACCAATGTGGCGCCTGTCCTGCGCCGAGCCGTCCGCAAGAGCGCCCTCATTTTCTACAGTCCTCCTTTCGTGATCAGCGTGGATGTCTGCCGGCTCAGAGACGCGCCCCCGCCCGCGGACCATGTGGCCGCGACGGTGAACTTCACGCACTTGCTCGTCGAAAGATTCACGCCGTTGTTCGTGAACGTCCCGTTCGGGCTCCGGGTGACGACCAGTTGACTGCCCGACGGATACGGCTGCACGGTGAAAGTCTCCGTCACCCCTGCGAAATTCGAGGCGATCGCCGCCGGCGCGCTTGCGACGGACGCAATCCCCGCGGCCGTCGTCACATTGCTCCACGTCGGCGTGGACCGGAAGGCCTCGATCCTCTCCTCTGTCATCGTGGTGGCCGAAGCGAGCGCCTTCCCCGAGCGGGCGAGTCGCGAAGCCTGGTTCACGGATGCGCTGAAGCCCGCGATCGCCGCAATCGCGATTCCGGCGGCAACCATCGTTTCGACGATGGTGACCCCGGCTTCGGATCGGCGGTGGCAGGTTGCGGGTTTCATTGAGGAAGTGCTGGGCCCTTTTAGAGCACGTAAAGTGCCGCCCTTATCTTAATTATGG
>JBEBGK010000323.1:0-5091 GCA_040081515.1 Chthoniobacteraceae bacterium | reverse complement strand
GGCGAAGGGATCGTCGATGGGCAGGGACGCGAACTCGGGGCGGAATCCAATTCCACGGACCCCGCCGGGAACATCATCCTGAGCGGGGCCGCGGAAGCGCTGCGTTCGAAGCTCATCCAGATGCTCGGCGATCGCTACTTCCAGCTCTACCGGCGCGGCGAATCGGCCCGCGAGGCGATCTTCACCCGTAAAGTCGGGCACACACAGCGGGGCGGCAGGCCGATCCTTTTCGACCGCTTCCATGCCGCGCAACTCGGTGCGAAGGCCGTCGAGCTTCTCCAGGAAGGCCGGAACAATGCGGTCTCGATCCTTCAGTACAACGAGGCGAGGGGATTTCACGTCGAGGGTTACGACGCGAACCGCTTCCGGGATCGCTGGGGTCTCATCCACGCGCGCCCGATGCATCCTGCGTTCTACGACGCGAAACTCATGAAGCCCTCGCGGATGGGGATCGATTACCTGCTGCCGATCTTCACGAACGCCATCGGTGAGGATGACATGGAGCACACCCGGCAGACGCTCTTCGCGGCGGCCAATCTCTCGCAGCCGTACCACTCGATCAATACGGACATCAACAAGCGCATCCGCTACCTCACGTAGGAGCTGGTTGAAAAAGCCTCACGCAAAGTCCGCGAAGGCCGCAAAGGAGAATTTCACCAGAGGAGCCCTCGCGACCTTTGCGGCCTTGGCGTGAGGCCGCTCCCAATTTCGACAGACTGGTTTTCCCGCCATGAGCACGCTCGCCGAGATTGAAGTCGCGATTGAAAAGCTCCCGCCATCCGTTTGGATGCGCGCACTTCGCCGCTCTGACATGCGCTTTTGGAGAGAGGCGCGATTCCGAAAGCAGCCCTCGCGCCCATGACGCTCTACGATCTGATTCCGAAGGGCGAACGGCCTGGGAACGATGTGCTGCTCGGCCTGTTTCTGGATTACGCGACGGGGCGGGGGATCGAGCTGTATCCCGCGCAGGAGGAGGCGATCCTTGCGCTCTACGAGGAGAAAAACGTCATCCTGAACACGCCGACCGGCTCGGGGAAATCGCTGGTGGCGGCGGCGCTGCATTTCAAGGCGGTGGCGCAGGGGCGACGCTCGATCTACACGTGCCCGATCAAGGCGCTTGTGAATGAGAAATGGATGGCGCTGTGCCGGGAGTTTGGTCCGGACAACGTGGGGCTGAGCACGGGTGATGCGACGGTGAATCGCGGGGCGCCGATCTTGTGCTGCACGGCGGAGATTCTGGCGAACATTGCGCTCCGCGAGGGTGCCGGAGCGGATGTCGCGGATGTGATCATGGATGAGTTCCATTACTACTCCGACCGCGACCGCGGGGTGGCGTGGCAGGTGCCGCTTCTTGCGCTGCCGCAGGCGCGGTTTCTTCTGATGTCGGCGACGCTGGGCGAGACGGGATTCTTCGAGGAGGAACTGACCCGCCTCAACGCGCGGGCGACGGTCACGATCGCCTCGAAGGATCGTCCGGTGCCGCTGGAGTATTCGTATCCGGAGACGCCGCTGGCGAAGACGCTGGAAGGGCTGCTGGCAGAGGGGCGGGCTCCGGTTTACATCGTGCACTTCACGCAACTCGATGCGGCGCGGAGTGCGCAGGACTGCACGAGCATCAATGTCTGCACGCGCGAGGAGAAGGCGGCCATCGCGGAGGCGCTCGAGGGTTTCACTTTCAACAGCCCTTACGGCCCGGAGATCCGGAAATGGCTGCGCCACGGTATCGGGCTGCATCACGCCGGGCTGCTGCCGAAATACCGGGTGCTCGTCGAGCAACTCTCGCAGCGCGGCCTGCTGAAAGTGATCTGCGGCACGGACACGCTCGGGGTCGGCATCAATGTGCCGATCCGCACGGTGCTCTTCACACAGCTCTGCAAGTATGACGGACGGAAGACCGCCATCCTGAGCGCTCGCGACTTTCACCAGATCGGCGGGCGTGCGGGACGGAAGGGATTCGATGAATGCGGCTGGGTGGTCGTGCAGGCGCCGGAGCATGTCGTCGAGAATCTGCAGCTCGAGCAGAAGAAGGCGGACGGCGGGAAGAAGTTCGTGAAGCGGAAGCCCCCGGAGAAGAATTTCGTGAACTGGGACCGGCAGACCTTTGCGCGGCTCGTCGCCGCGCCGCCGGAGCGGCTCGGCAGCCAGTTTCAGGTGACGCATGGAATGCTGCTCAACGTGCTGAGCCGTCCGGGCGACGGATGCCGCGCGATGCAGGAGCTGATCGCGCGATGTCACGAACCGGCAAGGGCGAAGACGGCGCATGTGAAGCGCGCGTGGCAGTTGTTTCGCGCGCTCGTGGAGCGGAAGATCATCGAGTTCATCCCGCGGACTCCAGCCGGCGCGAAACTGCGGGTGAACGTGGAACTGCAGGAGGACTTCTCGATGAACCAGACGCTGTCGCTTTACGTGCACGACACGATCCCGCTCGTCGATCCGCAGGCGCCGGACTACGCGCTCGTCGTGCTGACGCTGGTCGAGAGCATCCTCGAGAATCCCGAGGTGATTCTCCGCAAGCAGCTCGACCGGGTGAAGACGCAGGCGGTCGCGGAGATGAAGATGCAGGGCCTCGATTACAACGCCCGCATGGAGGAACTCGAAAAGCTCGAATATCCAAAGCCGAACCGCGATTTCGTCTACTCGACCTTCAATGCCTTCGCAGAACGCCACCCGTGGGTGGGCGAGGAGAACATCCGGCCGAAATCGATCGCGCGGGAGATGTTCGAGGAGTTCCGCTCGTTCAGCGATTACATCAAGGACTACGAACTGCAGCGCGCTGAGGGCGTCCTGCTGCGCTACGTGTCGAACGTCCACAAGGTGCTCGTCCAAACGGTGCCGGATGCCGCCAAGAACGACGCCCTTCGGGAGATGGAACTCTACCTCGGGACGATGATCCGGCAGGTGGACTCGAGCCTGATCGACGAGTGGGAGAAGATGCGCGACCCGGATTACCGTCCGCGTGGTGCGCAGGAGGAGGTGCGGCCTCCTGGCGCGGACGAGGCGGCGCGGGACATCACCCGCGATCCCAAGGTGTTCACCGCGGCGATTCGCAACCGGATCTTCGCATTTCTCCGGGGGCTGGCGACCGGGGAATGCGAGCAGGCGATCGAGGCGATCCCTGCATCCACGGAATCGGAGGGCGGGCCGTGGACGGCCAGCCGATTACGGGAGGCGCTTGCAGTTTACCATGCGGGCCACGAAAGGATCCGCCTGGATCCCGAGGCCCGCAATGTGCGGCACACCCACGTCATCGCATCCGAGGACAGGTCGCAGTGGCGGGTGCAACAGATGCTGATCGATCCCGGTGGCGCGAACGATTGGGTTGCGGAATTCGACGTGGACCTGGCGGATTCCCGGACGCGTGGCGAACCCGCGGTCACCCTGGTACGGATCGGGCCGCTTGTGTGATGCGCCGCTATTTCTTCGACGGTGGAACCGTGCCGGCAGGGAGTTCCTTGCCGAGCGCGTGGTCGGAAGCCTTCAGCCCGCCGCGGTAGCCGTCGAATCCGTAGAAGTGCGGCTTGTAGGGGTCGACGAATGCGACGTCGGCGTGCGCAGGCACTTCGATTCCCACGGACCAATAGACGGCGTTCACGACGAGGCGGCGGAGGCCTTCGTTCTCCAGATCAGTCGCCGCGCCCATCGTGGTGCAGAGGATCTTGTTGGTCGTTCCCGCGGAATTTTTGTGCAGCCGCATCCAGACGATCGGTTGCAGCGGCTCGTTCTTCTTTCCCTCGACGGGCGGATCGGTCGGGTTCATGCCGGTGAGCACCTGGCCGCGCACGAGGATCTTCGCATCAGCCGGCGGATTCGCCGTATAGACGTCGGTGGTGCCAAAGATGTCGGCGACTCCGCGGAGCAGCGGCTCGCCCTTCGCGGAGTCCTCGATGATGCCGCGTGTGGCTTCCTTTTTGTGCGCGCCGTGGTGGGCGACCCACGTCTCACCGAGGACGTGGCGGCCGAAGCCCTTCTCCCATTCTCCCGAGCTGTTGAAACTGTATTTGCTCCACTTGCTGTCCTTGGGAAAATTGAACGCGTGGGTGGAAGTCCGGAGGCCGATCATCGGCTTGCCCGCGAGATAGGCTTTTTCGAAACGCTCCATCGCCGCGTCATCCCAGTGGCGGAACCGCAGCGACATGACGATCACATCCGCGGTGTCGAGGGCTTGGGAGCCGGAGAGCGAGGAGCCGTTGTTCGGGTTGATGGTGCCGTCCGCATCGACGCTGAAGCACACGGTGCATTTGAACCCATGCCGCTGGCTGAGGATTTTCGCGAGCATCGGGAGCGCCTCCTCGGAGCGATATTCCTCGTCGCCGGCGAGGAGGACGACATGCCTGCCCTTGCCCGGGCCGCTGCCTCCCTCGTAGGTGATCCACGTTTCGTCAGCGGCAAAGGCGGATGCGGCAAGCGCGAGAAGAGAGAGGAGGCTGTGGAGGAGTTTCATGCGACGCGATGGCAGCGGAGGGGCGTGGGGCAGTCAAGGCGCCCGATGCCGCTGCGGGTGATCCATGCCGCGAGTCCGGCCGTGTGAAGGAATGAGCGACACGAGACGATGTCAGTGGCGGGCGGGTGCTTCACGGTTTCGCCCCGGGCTTTTGCGCCGCGTCGAGTTTCAGAAATGCCTCCACGTAACGCCTTCCGAATTCGCGATACGAGTTCGCGTCGAAGTGGACCTTGTCGCCCTTGTGATTCAAACCCTCCGAACTGACAAACGCGTTCGGTCCCTTGGGTGCGATGTCGCGATGGGAACGATCGACCTGCTTCTTCGCGTCGTCCCACGGACTGTCGGCGAACTGACCCATCTGGCCGGCGATGAACGGGACGTCGGGCGCGTTGAGTTCCCTGCGGAAGCGGATCATCAAGTCGGCCAGTTTCGCCCCGTAGGCCGGCGCGAGCGCGGGAGTGGAATCTGATTCGCCCTGATGCCACAGGATGCCTTTCAGGGTCCCGGACTTCAGCGCGAGGCTGGCGCGTTTCATCGTGTCGTCCCACGGATGACTCTTCGTTGCGGGGTAGAACACGCCGGGCTTCCACGTGTCGATCGGCGAACCGCCGACGGCGCACGGGATGAGACCGACGGTGACGCCGGGGCGC
>JBEBGK010000322.1:0-5100 GCA_040081515.1 Chthoniobacteraceae bacterium | reverse complement strand
GCTCGCGGACGATCCCCGAGCACTGCAGCGCGAATGCCGCGCATGAGCCGACGCGGCCTCCGCCGCCGATGATTGCTACTTTCATATTACTTGGAGAGGTTCGCGACGATTTCGTCGGTGAGTTTTTGCACGAGCGCCTCGACCTCTGCGTCGCTCGAAGGCGCGCTGTTCGTCATCGGGTTGAAGGGCGTGACCGGCGAGGAGCAACCATGCGAGCCGCACATCTGCGTCCATGGATCCACCTCGCACAGGCCGGCAGGCTTCAGGTCGTAGCGGTCGTCGGGGAGGCCGAGGCGCTTCTTGATGTCGAGCAGCTCGGGAAGCTTCTCGCAGGGGATCGATGCGCCGCCGGGAATCGACTGCGCGAGGATCACCGTCCGGCAATACGCGTCGGTGATCTCCATTTTGAAATACGCGTCCTCGACCGACTTGCCCCAGCAGATGACGCCGTGATTTCCCATGAGGATGGACTGGTGCTTCGGCGCGAGCGGGAAAATCTCCGCGGCAATCTCCGGCGAGCCGGGCGTCTTGTAAGGCGTGTAGGCGACGGTACCGACAAAGACCTCCAGCTCGGGAATCAGGCGCGGCGGCGGCTGCATGCCCTTGATCGCGAACGCGCCCGCGTGGCACGGATGCGCGTGGCAGACGCTCATCGCCTCGGGCGTGGAGTGGAAGATCGCCATGTGCGTGGTGATCTCGCTGGAGCGTTTCCACGTTCCGCCAAGCTGTGTCCCCTTGCCGTCCACCATGCACATCATGTCGGGCGTCATGAAGCCCTTGCTCACGCCCGTCGGCGTGCAGATGAAGCGGTCCGGCCCGATGCGCGCAGAGATGTTGCCGCCGTTGCCATCGCAATACTCGCGCGCCCAGATGCGCCGGCCGATGTCGCAGATCTGCTCCTTGATTTCATTCGCCTCCTTCGACGCAAAAAGGCGCACGTCTTCGGGGCTGTAGGCGGTTCCGCCGCCCGCGGGTGCCACACCTTTCGCGGACAACGCGGACGCTTCTTCCTCGAAGACGACCTTGATTCCGGCCTCGGTGAAGATGTCCTTCGCGCCGGGAGTGAGCCGGATCCCGCTGTTCTGCCGGAATTCCTTCGCGCCGGTCTTCAAAAACTCGGCGGCTTCTTTTTGGGCGATCAGTTTCATAGTTTACTCCTTGTAGAAAAATTCATCGACGAGCGCGGCGCAGTAGGCGTCCACGGGGGTTGGCTTCGGAAATGGGCATGCGGCCTCGCGGCCCTCGCTGATGGCGATCTGCTGGCCGACACCGGCGCCGAGTTCGTCATAGACGACGATGGCCGGATCGAATTTCTGCGCGCCGCCGAATGTCTCCGTCTTCCATGGCAATGTGACGAGCAGGCGCTCACCCACGTATTTCTTCGAGCGCACGGAAAGCGTCACTCGCCCGATGACCGTTCCCATTCTCATAGCGCGAGGCTCCTTTCCGGGTCGATGATGCCGAGCACGGTCCAGCGCGCGGGGCTGCGTTCGTCGCCGACGATCTTCCGCGCCTCGCTGCCGTCGCTCGAGATCATCACCTTCTGCCCGATACCCGCGCCGAGCGGGTCGAGGACGATCTGCGGCGCGAGATCGGGGCTCTCCGGGATCGCGATGAGCAGACGCCAGCCGTCCATGCTCTTGTGCTTCATCGTCGCAGTGACGTGTCCCTTGATCGTCGCGAGGCGCATTTAGAAAAGGTTCAGGTTTTCCACCATCACGCAGCGGCGCGAGCGGGTGAATGTCATCGGGGTGGTGACGCCCTCGCCGGTTGGCGTGGCGACGCTGAAACTGAGGAAGCCCTCGCCGCCGAGGCCGAGGCCGGTCATGCACGGGCCGTTCTTGATGAAGAGCGTCGTGTCAACGTCCTGCGCCATCTTCGTGAGGTTGCGGATATTTTGCGAATGCATGATCGCGGTGTGCTTGTAGCCGTGCTCGGCGTGAATCGCGGCAGCGATGCCGGCGTCCACGTCGCGCACACGCACGACCGGGATGAAGGGCATCATCTGCTCCTCCTCGACGAAGATGTGATCGGCGGAGGTCTCGCCGAAAAGAAGCTGCGTCGCAGGCGGCACATTGAGGCCGATCGCCTTCGCCAGCACGGCTGCATCGCGGCCGACGAGGTCGCGGTTCACGACGGGATGCGGGCACCCCGCGCCCTTGCCCTGCGGGAAGACGAACGCCTTGTCCGCAAGCGCCTCGACCTGCTTCGAGTCGAGTTGCACGGCACCGGCCCGCTTGAGCGCGGCGATGAGTTTGTCGGCGACGGAATCCACGACGAACACTTCCTTTTCGCCGATGCACAGCAGGTTGTTGTCGTAGCTGGCGCCCTGGATGATCGACTTCGCCGCGCGGTCGAGATCGGCGGTTTCATCGACGACGACCGGCGGATTTCCGGGGCCCGCACAGATGGCGCGCTTGCCGGTCTTCATTGCGGCCGCGACCACGGCAGGACCACCGGTGACGCAGAGAAGCCGGACCTTCGGGTGCTTGCACATGACGTCGAACGTCTCGAGCGTCGGCTTCACAACCGTGGTGAGCAGATCGGAGATTCCGGTCTCCTGGAAGATCGCCTCGTTGTAGCTGCGACTCGCGAGCGCGGCGCAGTTGGCGGCGGCGGGATGCGTGTTGAAGACGACCGAATTGCCGGCGGCGATCATGTTGATCGCATTCCCCGTGAGCGTCGGGACGCTGTGGGTGGACGGCGTGACCGCACCGACCACGCCCCACGGCGCGAAATCGATGATCGTGAGCCCGAAGTCGCCGCTGAACGCCATGCGTTCGAGAAACTCGACACCCGGCACGAGGTCACCGCAAATCTTGAGCTTCTCGATCTTGTGATCGAGCCGTCCGATCTTCGTCTCTGCAAATTCGATCTCACCCCACTCCTTCGCCTTCGCCACGCAGAGCCGGCGGATGACATTGATTGCCTTCTTGCGGGCCGACACACCGAGTTCGCGCAGCTTTTCGAACGAGCGATGCGCGGCTTCGCATGCATCCTCCATTTTCTCGTAAACGCCGAACGACGTCTGCGACGGTGCCGCAGACCGGGTTTGCGTCTGCAACCGCGCGAGCACCTCGCTCACCACCTTCGAGACCAGTTTTTCGTCAATCGTTGCCATTTAGGGAGTCCTGTTACTTTGCTTTGTAGAGAATGCGTTTTGCCACATCGACCGTGTCCACGAGGCCGATGACGACGGCGTCCACCGGCGAGTCCTTGTCATCCGCCGCGAGGCGCGCGGAACTGCCCTGGACAATCAGCACGATCTCGCCTTCGCCCGCGCCGAGGGTGTCCACCGCCACGAGCGTGCTCGTGCCGGGCTTCCATTCGGTCGCGGTCGGCGAATCAATCACGAGCGGACGGACGAGGAGGAACTTATGCCCCGTCATCTTCGTGTTCTTCTTCGTCGCGACGACGGTACCTTCTACGCGGGCAAGGATCATGGTTGCGAAACCGTGACGCCTACTTTGCTTTTGGAAGGACTGCGGCCAGGTCGCCGTGCGGGCGCGCGATGACGCTGATGCTGACGATTTCGCCGAGCGATTGCGCGGCGATCTTGCCGGCCTCGGTCGCGGCTTTCACGGCGGCGACGTCGCCGGTGACGCAGACGGTCACCATTGCGTTGCCCACCTGGGTGATGGGGCCGACGAGTTCGACGTTGGCCGATTTGAGCATCGCGTCGGTCGCCTCTACGAGTGCGACGAGTCCGCGGGTTTCGATCATTCCGATTGCTTGTTGTGCCATATTTGCGGGTCTGTTTGTGGTTTAGTTTTTGATGGTGGAAAGTTTCTGCCAGGCGTTGCGGGCAATGATGATCTCCTCGTTCGTGGGGATCACGCGCACTTCGATTTTCGAGCGTGGCGTGGAGATGACGGCTTCCGAGGCGCCGGTCCTGTTGTTCAAGTCACGGTCGAGCTCGAGTCCGCAGAAATCGAGGTTGGCGCAGATTTTTTCGCGGAGGACCGGGTTGTTCTCGGCGATGCCGGCGGTGAAAATCAGCACGTCCGCCCCGTTCATCTCGACGAGGAACTGGCCGATGAATTTGCGGATCTGCCCGGTGAAAACGTCGAGCGCGACCTGCGCATCGCGATTGCCATCCGCGGCGGCCTTCAGGATGTCGCGGACGTCGCCCGTTGGCAGACCGGACATCCCCTTCAGCCCTGACTGCGAGGTGAGCGTCTTCTCCACCGCGTCCAGGCCGAGGCCGAGGTCCCGCGCGAGATAGATGACGGCGAACACATCGAAGTCACCCACGCGGTTGTTTTGCGGGAGTCCGCTCTGCGGGGTCATCCCCCAGCTCGAATTGATGGCCTTGCCGTCGCGCACCGCGGCGATCGAGGAACTGCCGCCGAGATGGCAGGAGATGATGCGGAGTTTCTCCGTGCCGCGCAGCTCCGCGCAGCGCTGCGTGACGTAGCGGTGGCTCGCGCCGTGGAATCCGAAGCGCCGGATGCCATGCTTCGTCTCCCATTCGCGCGGCACGGGGTAGCGGACATTCTCGACCGGCACGTCGTCGTAAAACGCCGTCTCGAACGTGCCGATGCAGGGGAGGTCCGGATGCGAGCGGTGGAAGCTGCGCACGGCTGCGACGTAAGGCGGGTTGTGCGCAGGCAGGAGCGTATTGATTTCCTCCATCGCCCGGAGCACGGGTTCGTCGAGCAACTGAGTGCCGGAGATGCCGCGGGCCATCACGGGCTTGAAGCCGACGGCCGCGAGGTCGGCGAAACCGCCGAGCAGTTTTTCCACGAGCGCGATCGCCGCCCCGTGATCGGGCAACGCGGCGGTACCCTGCTGCTCGGGCGCGGCGCCCATCTGCGCCTTCCATGGCGACTCCGCGCTGCCGATCCGCTCGACGCCACCCTTCGCCAACACGCGCTCGGAGGGCATCTCGATCAAGCGGAACTTGAACGAAGTGCTGCCGATGTTGGCGACGAGGATTTTGTTGGGCGTCATGAGCTTGGCCTGGACGTCAGTCCAGAGCGTGGCCGTAAGTTTCGAGCTGAAGCTCGAGCTACTTTGCGGCCGCGGGTTTCGCGCCGAGGACTTTGCCGAGGCCGACGAGATCGTCGTGCGGACGCGGGATGTCGTGGACGGCGACGA
>JBEBGK010000321.1:0-5117 GCA_040081515.1 Chthoniobacteraceae bacterium | reverse complement strand
ACCCACCGCACATCAGCGCCAAGTTCGGTCAGCGTCTCGATCAGCACCGCCGTCTGGATCGTCATGTGCAGGCTGCCCATGATGCGCGCGCCGGCCAGCGGCTTCTTCGCGCCGTAGCGCGCGCGCAGCGCCATCAGCCCAGGCATCTCGTGCTCAGCGAGGCGCATTTCCTTGCGTCCCCACTCGGCGAGGTTGAGGTCTGCAACCTTGTAGGGCGACCGGCCGGCTTTCGCGGCGGCGTCGGGTGGCTGCCCACGGGACAACCGGTGCAGCCGGCGCAGGGCATGCGCTATCTCCTCTCGACGATGCTCGCCTGCACGAGCGGCCGCGGGAATTCAGTCGGCGAGGCGCTCAAGAGCCTGCGCAGCTCCGTCGCAGCCGACGAGTCGCATCCAAAGGGCACCATCTACTACCTCGAGAACCGCGACGTGCGCTCGACTGCGCGCGAGTGGGGCTTTCGCCGTGCCGCCGAGAAGCTGCGGGAAATCGGCGTCTGGTCATCCGTCGAGCAGGGCCTCCTGCCGAGGAACAAACCGGATGTCGCCGGCGCGATGATCGGGGCGTCGGATTTCGACTGGAGCACCACCGGCAGCACAATCGTGCCCGGCGCGATCTGCGAGCACCTCACGAGCTACGGCGGCGCGCTGGGCGAAGGCGAAGGCCAGACGCCCCTCACGGAATTCATCCGCCATGGCGCCGCCGGCGCGAGCGGCACCGTGACCGAACCCTACGCGGTGCAGGCGAAATTTCCGACCCCGTTCGTCCACTATCACTATGCTCAGGGCTGCACGCTCGCGGAGGCATTCTACCAGTCAGTCCTCGGCCCCTACCAGTTGCTCATCGTCGGGGACGGGCTGTGCGCGCCCTGGAAGAAACGCGTCGCGGTGCGGGTCGATGGCGTTTCGGACGGCGCCGTATTGAAGGGACTGATCCGCATTTCGCCGAGTGTCACTTCCACGGATCCATTCACCGCCGCGGCGTTCGAGCTGTTCCTCGATGGACGGCGCGCGACCGGCGTCCTCGCGGGAAAGGCACTCGAATTCGACACCGCGCAGGCGCCCGACGGTCCGCACGATCTCGTCATCACCGTGAGCGGAACCGACTCCATCGCCACGCGCGCCAGCGTCCGCATCCCCGTCGTGATCCGGAACGGGACGGGAAAAGTCCGCGTCACCGCGCCGACGGGAGACTGGCCGTGGGACAAGCCGCTGCGGCTCAGCGCCGACGCGCCCGGCGCGAAATCCGTGATCTTCCTCCACAATTTCCGCGAGGTCGCACGGATCACCGGCGAGACCGGATCGGTGGAACTCGATCCGCGCATCCTCGGCCAGGGTCCGGTCAGCATTCAGCCCGTTGCGACGATGAATGAATCCACGGAGGTGCTGGGGGAGCCGGTCCTGCTTCGCATCAAGCCGCCTGCGGCGCTCCAGCCCGCGTCCGCATCATCACGGCTCAACCTCGCGAATGGATTCCAGATCACGCCCCGCAACGGCAAGCCGGTGGCTCTCGAAGCCTCCGGCGGGGACTGGCTGACGAAAGCCGGCGTCGGCAAGGACGGTGAATTCTCAATCGACGGCTGGTTCAGCGTTCCGGCCACCGACGTGTATCAATTCCAGCTCCGCGGGCCGGGGAAATTCCGCATCCTCGTGGACGGCAGGCCGCAGGACTGGCCGCGCGGAGACGGCTGGTGGTTCGTGCCCGTCCACCTCGCCAAGGGCCGCCATCGGCTGCACATCGAGTGCAAGGCCGAGGGCGCGCCGCAGTTGGAAGTTCGCTTCGGAGGGCCGGGCAGCCGCCGGCTCGATGGCGCCCGTTTCCAGCACGCGCAAACAAAGTAGCCGCGCCCGGTGCCCGCCTACCGTGGGAGCACCGGCCGGCATCGCCCGGGCGTCCGTGCTTGACGCCCGCGGCAGAGGCCATTTATTGGCGCCCGCCGATTGGCTCCAACTGGTCCCGAATGAAATACACAGGTCTCGCAATTGCTCTCACAACGTCGCTCATCGGCTGCGTGAACGACCCCAGGATGAGCAACGACACGGTTTACCTTGGCGGGCGCACGGTCCCCGGCCCTTCGGGCGGGGATCGCCGCATGAGCTTCGACAACGTCTCCTACTGGGATGGCGACCACGCGAGCGGCCCGGCGCGGATCCGCATCCGTCTCGGCGAGCAGAAGGCCTACTTCTACAGGGGCGATCAGCTCGTCGGCATTTCCATCCTCTCGACCGGACGCGAGGGCTACGGGACGCCTTCCGGCACTTTCAAGATCCAGCAGAAGGACCGGGATCACGTCTCGTCCGTGTACGGTGACTATGTGGACGCGAGGACCGGCGATGTCATCGTGAAGGACATCGACCGGCGCAAGGACCGGATGCCCCCCGGCGCGAAGTACGACGGGGCGAAGATGCCGTTTTTCATGCGCGTGCATGGCGGCGTTGGAATGCACGAAGGCTTTCTGCCCGGCTATCCGGCATCGCACGGCTGCATCCGCATGCCGGGTTTCATGGCGGAGGCGTTTTTCCGCAACGTCGATGTCGGAACGCCGGTCAGCATCGAACCATGAGCAAACCCGCCGTCCCGGAAATCACCGTCACCGAAGCCCTCAAGCTGCTCAGCGGGCCAAATCCGCCCCGTTTGATCGATGTGCGCGAACCCGATGAATGGTCCGTCGCGCGGATCGCCGGCGCGGAATTGCTGCCCCTCTCGCAGTGGCCCGCCGTCGCGCTCGAGAAGCTCACCGACAAATCCCAGCCCCTCCTCGTCCAGTGTCACCACGGCGGACGATCGGCAAAGGCCGTCGCGTGGCTGCTCCAGCAGGGCTTCACGAACGCGATCAATCTCGCCGGCGGCATCGACGCGTGGTCCACGCAGGTGGATGCCACCGTTCCCCGCTACCAGTAGTTGACGAAGCGCGGCCCCCGGAAGACCGCGCCTTTCATTTCGCTCCACATCGGATTCATTTGGGAGCCGCCCCATGTCTCCCGCACGCATCGCAGCCATTTTTCTCCTCGCTGGAAGCCCCGCCGTCGCGGCCACGGCACTGACACCGGAACAGGCCGAGTTCTTTGAAAACAAGATCCGCCCCGTGCTGGCGAGCGAGTGCTACGAATGCCACGACGCGAACAAGCAGAAGGGCGGACTGCGGCTCGACTACCGGGATGGCTGGAAAAAGGGCGGCGAGAGCGGTGATGCAATCGTCCCCGGCGAACCGGCGAAAAGTCTGCTGATCAAGTCCATCCGGCACGAGGACCCGGATCTGAAGATGCCGTCGAAGCGTCCGAAGCTTAGCGACGCGGCCATCGCCGACTTCGAAAAGTGGATCGCGCTCGGCGCGCCGGATCCGCGCGATGAACCTGCGAAAGCCGGTGCCGCCGTGCCGTGGGAGAAACTGCTCGCCGACCGCAAGACCTGGTGGAGCCTGCAGCCTGTCCAGAAGACGCGACCGCCCGCGGTGAAGAACGCCGTGTGGTCGGATCACCCCGTGGATCATTTTCTCCTCGCGGAAATGGAAAAGCGCGGACTGAAATCCGCGGCAGACGCCGACCCGCGCGTCGTCATCCGCAGGCTTGCCTTCGCGCTCACCGGCCTGCCGCCGACACCGGAGGAGGTGAAGGCATTCATCGAAGCTGCCGCGCGAGATTTGAACAAGGCAGTCGCCGATTCGACGGATCGCCTGCTGGCGAGCCCGCGGTTCGGCGAACGCTGGGCGCGCCACTGGATGGATCTCGTGCGCTATGCCGAGACGCACGGCAGCGAGGGCGATCCGGAGATTCCCGAGGTGTGGCGCTACCGCGACTACCTCATCCGCGCGATCAATGCCGACGTGCCGGTGGACCAGCTGATCCGCGAGCATATCGCCGGCGATCTGCTGCCGAATCAGCGCTGGAACCGCGACGAGCAGTTCAATGAAAGCACCCTCGGCATCGCGCACCTGCGGCTCGTGGAGCACGGCTTCCAGCCGGTGGATACGCGCGACGAGCAGGTGAAGGTGACCGACAGCCAGATCGACGTCGCGACGAAGGCATTCCAAGGGCTCACCGTGTCGTGCGCGCGCTGCCACGATCACAAGTTCGACGCCATCAGCCAGCGCGACTACTACGCGCTCGCGGGAATCTTCGAGAGCAGCCGGCCCGCGATGGTGACAATCGATCCACCGGAGCTGCTCGCGAAGAACAAGACCGCGCTTGCCGCTTTGAAGAAGCAGATCCACGCCGCACTTTCCGAGGCATGGAAGGACGAGCCGAAACGCATCGCCGCGAGGCTCATCGCCGAGGACGAGCCAGATGCGCGCGCAATCGCTGCCGCGCAGAAAGTGAGCGCGCTGGAAAAGGAGATCGCCGCACTCGATGAAATCGCGCGCGAACGCCTCGGGAAAACTCAGAGCGTGAAAGCCATCTCCACCGCGCCGCGTCCCCTCGCCCGTTGGAGCTTCAATGGCGACACGCGCGACTCTGCGGGCACGCTCAACGGAGAACTTCTCGGCCACGCAAAAATCCAAGCCGGCCGCCTCGTGCTCGACGGCGCCGAAGCGTGCTTCCGCACCGCGCCGCTCACCCGCGACCTCCGCGAGAAAACGCTCGAGGCCTGGGTGACCCTGGCAACGCTCGACCAGCGCGGTGGTGGCGTCATCACCGTCGAGGACTCGAAGGGCAGTGTGTTTGATTCCATCGTCTTCGCCGAGAAGGAGACGCAGCGCTGGGTCGCTGGCAGCAACAACTTCCGCCGCTCCCAGAACACGGGTGGCCCCACTGAGACCGCAAAGCCGGGCGAATTCGTTCATGTCGCCGCGACGTATCGTGCCGACGGGACCATCGCCGTCTTCCGGAACGGCGAGCTTTACGGTGAGTCGTGGAAACCCGCGAGCGAGAGTCCGATCACCTTTGCATCCGGAAACGCGCACATTCTTCTCGGCCGACGCCACACCGGCGGCGGCAGCGCGTTTCTCGCCGGCGAGATCGAGGAGGCGCGGCTCTACGACAGCGCGCTGTCTGCCGGGGAACTGCGAGCATCCTTCCGCGCCGGCCCGGATGCGAACGCGGTCAATGCAGCAGAACTCGCGAAGGCACTCACGCCCGATGAGCGAAAGAAGCGCGATGAATTCACGCGCGACCTCACCAAAG
>JBEBGK010000320.1:0-5119 GCA_040081515.1 Chthoniobacteraceae bacterium | reverse complement strand
GGTCTGCCCAACGCCTTCGGCGAATATGACTAACGGCCATCCGACACGGGGTCGTTGCTACGTGAGTTTGCGAGCGCCGGCCTCGTCAACATCGTTGGCGGCTGCTGCGGCACGACGCCGGACCACATCCGTGCGATCGCGCAGGCCGTCGCGCCGCTTTCGCCGAACACGGTGAACCGGCGCCCGTTGTCCACATTGCCGACGACCGCGCTATGCAGCGTGCCGCCGACGCCGCAGCCCGGTTCGTCGCTCAGGGCGGGGATATTGATGAAACGGGTGACGTCGCGGCTGAGGATCGAGCAGATGTGGCTCTTGGAGCTGAGCAATTTGTCGGAAGACTCGCGCGCCTTTTCGCTGAAGAGGAGGTCGCCCCAGATGAGCTTGCCGAGCACGGGCGCCTGCAGGCTGGCGTCGCGATCCCAGCCGCGCGGCGGGTCGATGGCGCGGACTTCGCAGCCGAGGCGTTGCGCGGTAAAGCCGGCTTCACGGAGCGCGGAGGAGTCCTTGTCCCAGACGAAGATGCTCTTCACTCCCGCCTCGCGGAGGCCGGCGACGGTCGCGGCGACCACGCCGAGCCGGGTGGAAAAATACCTCCCCCCCGCTGCGGTGACCTTGATCCCCACCCGATCCTCCGGTCCGGCGAGTTCGCTCCATGCGGCCGTGGTGTCGGCCTTGCCCGTGATGGTCCGGATGAGGGCGTCCACCATGCGCCGCGTGGTGGCCGGGTTCTCGTCGAAACCATCCATGGCCCGCGGGTCGCTCGCGACGGCGACGACGGACCGGCCCGTGGGCTGGGCGACCGGAGGGGGCGCCGCGGGAGGAGCGGCGACCGGCGGGTTCACCTGCGCAGGCTGGGCGGAGAGCGCGCCGACTTGCAGGGTGCCCGCGAGGGCCGTGAGCAATAGAATCACCCCGCGCGAATACCGCCGTCCGCGTATGCTGTCAAAACGGATACGCCTTTTCCTCAGATCCCCAGGACGCGCAGGAGTGAGCCGTCGATGCGACCCGTCGCGGGGAGCCCGTTGTCAGCCTGGAAATCGCGGATGGCCAAGCGGCTGCGCGGGCCGATGTCGCCATCGATCGAGCCACGGTAATAGCCGAGGCGCCGCAGCGCGCGCTGCACGTCCACCTCGATCGAGGAGTCCGCGGATTCATAGTAGCGCGTGGCGCGGTAAACGGGCGAAGGCGCGACGTAACGGCTGCCGACGAACGGCGAACTCACATAGGAGAAACTGAGAAAAGGCCGCGGCGCGTAAAAGCCCCGCGGCGCGAAGCCGGGATGGCAGACCACCGGCGGCGGCACGCAGGCGCCCGGAAAAAAGATCGGGCCTCGATGGCCGGCGAGCGTGGTGGCAGGTGCGGCGAGGACAAGGGCGGCAAGGATGGCGTGGGTCTTCATGGTTGCAGGCTTATGACCGAATGATGCCGCACAAAATTCATTCCGCAAGCGAACGAAACGCGCGCCGCGGCTGTCACGGCGCGGAGCCGGGCCGGCGGAGGGATTCGAGCGAAATCGCCTGCGTGGATCCGCGGAGTTCGCGCTTCCACCATGCGGCGGTGCGATCCTCCGGGCGGGTGAAGCGGTATTCGTGGAAACTCAGCCGCGCGAATCGCGGCGGACCGTCCGGGAAGGGATTCTTTTCCAGCAACGCGAGCACGGCCGGCTCTCCCTCGAGCACGCGCTGGATCAGCCTTTCCAGCAACCGGCCATGATGCGCCGGCGAGAGCGCGGCGAACCACATCTGCCAGTCCAGCCGCGGCTGATGGGGTGCGACCAATGCGGGCCTCTCGTGGACATCGCCCGCCTTGTACGGAAATCCATATTCGCGCCAACTGATGCCATCCGCGCTGCCCTCGAGGATGATCTCCGGGCGCGTGCGCGTCATCGTGCGGAAGAGCCCGTAGCCATTGAACGACCGCAGACCCTGATGCCACGGGGGCGCCGGGATTTTCCCGGTCCGCCGATATTCATCGCGCAGGCTCTGCATCTCCGACTCCTGCGCGCGGAGGCCGCCGAACGCGCCCGCGAATCCTTCAAAACCGTAGATGCCCGAGGCGAGCGCGAGCACGCCCGCCGGCACGAGGCTCCAACGATGCGCCTTCGGCGAAGCGGGCGGCGGCTTTTGGAGCCGGCGCAGAAATGGAGCCGAATCGTCGAGGAATGGCAGGCACAGCGCGATGGTGAGCCAGTTGAAATACGTGTAGTTCCCGGTCGCGAGAATCGCCGCCTGCAACAGCACCTGTGCAATCACCGCGGCATGCCGGAGCGAACGCATCCGGCTGGGCGCGAAGAGCAGCACGGGCGTGGCGATCTCGATGAAATACATCACCCAGCAGCACGTGCGCAGAAGCCAGCGCGGCGCATGATGCGCATACCACGAGGTCCACAGCGGGAGCGGCTGCGACTCGAAGTGGAAATCCAGCGCCGAATAATCCAGCCACGCATCGTCGCTCCACGTGAGCTTCACCACGCCCGACTCGATCATCAGCCGGAAGAAAAGCCACCACAGCAGCCAGCGCCCGACGCGCTGCGCGGCGGTCTCGCAGCCCCAGTCCGGCCGGGCGCGCCACGGCAGCCACAGCGCGGCGAGCAGCGAGCCCTCGAGCAGCAGCGCGTCCCACTGGAAATTGGCGAACGTCTCGCCGACCGACATCAACGAGAGATACAGCGCCCAGCAAAGCAGCGCGCACGCTCCGGGGCAGAACCCCAGCGCCATCACGAGTGACAGCGCCGCGCCGAGCCAGCATTGCACGAGCAGCGACGCGTCGCCGGATGCCAGCCAGCAGAACGTCGGCGTCCTCCACCACGGCTGCTCCGGGTCCAGCGCGGCGAGTTGCTCGCTCACGGGAAAGAGCCCCCGTTCGCCGACCAGCCCGCGCACTTGCGATCCCCACGACCAGAACGCCACCAGAAAAATCGCGCCGAGCGCCACCGCAAACACACGGCGGCTCGCGGAAAAACGCACCGGCGCCGCGGGCAGATGGCGTTCCAGCCATCCGGTGGCGGGCGACGCCGGCGCGAAACGCGTGATCATCGCAATCCCCGCCCACGCCGCCCCGAACACCGTCCAAAGCACGCCGCAACGGACCATCGCGCTCGACGTCGTGCTTTCCACCAGCGTCCACAGGACGGCGGTGATGGTGAGTCCGACAACGGGCAGCGCGATTCTCATGCGCGGTTCATCCGCCGCCAAGCTTCACCAGCGCCCCGTACTCCGCCGCCGTCAGCGGCATCACCGAGAGCCGGGATTGCTTCAGCAAGGGCAGATTCTTCAGCGCGGGCGCGGACTTGATCGCATCCAGCGCCACGCGCTGCTTCAGCGGATTCACGGGAACGAGATCCACGCAGTCCCAGCCATCCTCCTCCGCCATGGGATCGGGATACGCCTCGCGGGCCACCTTCGCGATCCCCGCGATCTCCTTGCCGGTGACGCTGTGGTAGAAAAGGACAAGGTCTCCCTTTTTCATCGCGCGAAGATTGTTCCGCGCCTGGAAATTCCGGACGCCCGTCCATGCGGCCCGCCCGTCCGTAACGAATTGTTCCCACGAATAGGCTGCGGGCTCTGATTTGACCATCCAGTGTTTCGGCATGGGAGAGAAACGGCGCACACCGCCGCGAAGCTCAAGCGAAAACCATCCATCCGCAGATCGCACAACACGTATTCCGGGGCTTCAGCCCGTCGAACCACCCGGACACGAATCGCACGCGGCATCACCATAGACGTCGCAACGGGCTGAAGCCCGGGACTACTTTGGCGCGTCCCGATTGCGCACGACCGGTTTCCGTCAAAAGGCATTCAGCGTGATCTCGAGGTAGAGGAAATCGCTGTCGCGGCCTTTTCCGGCGTTGCGCGTGAAGCCGCCGGGAGTGAAGTGGGCGTAGCCGAGGATCGCCTCGATGTGGCGGTTCACCGTCCAGCGCGCGCGGGCGTCAAATTCGTGGCCCATGAAGCTGCCGCTGCGGCCGGTGGGATCGCGCAGGTCGGCGACATTCCAGCGGTCGGTGTCGCTCGCGAGCCAGTACCAGCTCCAGCCCGCGTCCATGCGAAAATTTTCCCTGGGCTGGATTTCGAGTCGCGCCTTCGGGGCGTGGATGTTTTCCCACTGGATGTAGTCGTTCGCGGACCACGGGCGCGCGAAGCCGTAGAACCGCTCGAAGCGTTCGCTGCGGTCGTCGTCGGGATCGCGGTCGCCGCTCGCGTAGCCGTAGAAGGCGCTGAGGCGCGGATGCCACGGATGCGGAAATGTGTAGCCGATTTCGCCGGTGAAACCGAAGGCGCGGTGCGTGCGTCCGGCGTCGGTGCCGAACTGGAAGACAGCGTCGAAGTCGAAGTCGAACCGCGTCCCCGGCACAACGCCGTAGCCGCGGAGCGCGGCGGAATGGATGCGGCGTTCTGCGACGCCGGGCCGCTCGTCCTGCATGAGGCCGAGGTAGTAGGGCTCGAGGGTGATAATTTCCGACCAGCGCCGCCAGTGGCCGATGGCGGCATAGACCCACTGGCCGTCCACGGGACGGTCGAAGTCGTACTCGCGGCGGAGCAGAGGCTGGACGGCGAGGAGGTCGAGCTGCCAGTCGTTCGCCTCGTGGCCGAGCGTGATGCGGAAGCCCTCGAAAGTGTTCGCGTTGTTGCGCCATTGGTTGTTGCCGAGCAGGCGGCGGTCGAGGAACTCGAAGTTCATCCGTCCGGCGCGGAGACTGAGCGGGCGCGGGTGGTTCAGCGCGTCGCGGCCGAGAGCTTCGCGGAAATACAGGTCCGCGTAGAGACCGGTGAGGTCGAATTCATTGATGTCGCGGTTGTCCGGCTCGAAACGGCTGCCGTAGCGGCGCGAGTCCTGGAACTCGACCGCGAAGCGGAAGGGATCGAGCACATCGTGAATGCCGAGGTAGGCGCGGGTGCGGATGAGCAGCGGCGTGTCGAGCCCGGGCTCGGCCCGGGCACCGCCGCCATCCCGCCGGCGAACCCGGGGGCTGGGAGCTCGACCGCGGTGGCCCCGCCGGGCAGTGGCTCCGGTTCGCCTGTCCTGCGGGTCGCGCCGGCGTCGGTCCCGCGCGATCGCCGTGACCGCCGTCGGAGTGGCGGCGGCGAGCCGCCGGTCGTCGTCGAGCCCGGTCCCGGCT
>JBEBGK010000319.1:0-5129 GCA_040081515.1 Chthoniobacteraceae bacterium | reverse complement strand
CGTGGTGGCGGTATTGAAGCCGGGCAGAGTCTCCGCGACCGTCGGCACGTCGGGAGCAATCGGGACCCGTTTCTCCGTCGTCACGCCCAGCAAACGCAGGCGGCCGCTCTTGGCGAGCGGCAGAGTGGGCGGAAGGCTCACGAAGCATATCGGGACCTGCCCGCCGACGAGATCCGCGAGCGCGGGTGCGCCTCCCTTGTATGGGACGTGCGTGAACTTGACGCCCGTCGCCTTGCTGAAGATCTCTGCCGTCAGGTGGGCGATGTTCCCCACGCCGGGCGACGCATAGCTGTATTTGCCGGGACTGGCCTTCGCGATGGCGATCAGTTCGGCGACGGACTTCGCCGGAAAGGATGGATGTACCACGATCGCATAGGGCAGGCTGGCGAGCTGTCCGATTGGCGCGAGCGTGAGGGGATCGTAGGCGACTTTCTCGTACATGGCGGGCGCCACGAGGATCGTCGATTCCGCGAAATACACCGTATAGCCGTCCGGCGCTGCGGTCGCGAGCGTCGCCGCCGCAAACGTTCCGCCGGCACCCGGGCGATTTTCCACCACGACAGGTTGGCCGAGCACCTCTGCGTACTTTTGCGCAAATATCCTCGCCAGCACGTCGGCCCCGCCGCCAGGCGTGTAGCCGACCATCAACCTGACGGGGCGCGTGGGGAAGGTCTGGGCGGCGGCGATGGTAGTCGCAGCCGCCAGGATCATGCTGGTCAGGATGCGTGCTGCTCGGCGGAGATTGAAGATGCGGCTGATTTTCATGACCGAACTTTAGTCAAACGGCGCTCGGGCTGCAATCACTTGCAACTTGGCTCGATATGCCAATCTCGTGGCCGGGATTGCCTTGGCCTTCACATGGCGCGCGGATAAACTGCGCGCACCATCGAAAGAAAAGGAATCGGAACATGAAGGCAAAACCCATCGGCGTGATGGAGCATGTGGGCGTCGTGACGGGAGACTTGCCGGCCGCCCGCAAACTTTTCCATGACATGTTGGCACTTCCCGTCGCCGACTATCCCGATTCCAAGGACGGAGCGGCCTTTGCCGTCAAGGTGGGAGGTACTGTCGTTCGCGTCGCATCGCCGAAATCCGTCGATGCGCAGATGGGACGGCTCGGGCTCAGCCACGTCGCATTCAAGGTCGATTCGCTGGCGCACGCGCGCGAACGCCTTGCAGAAGCGGATGCGCGCGTTCAAACCGCGGCAACGACGGGCTCCGGAGGCCGCAAGGCCATCTGGAGCGATCCGGAAACGACCATCGGCATTCCGCTGCAGTTCGTCGAGGAAGGGGTCGCCCTCGACTTCATGCCGTCGCCCAAGGCGCCATTCATCGAACGCATCGATCACCTCGGCATTGCTGCCCAGAGCGGCGACCGCGCGCGCGCCGTCTACGTGGATGGGCTGGGCGGGCCGCTGGAGTCGACCCAGACGGACTCGGAATTCCTGGTGCCGATTGAAATCACGTCCAACGACAGGTATGGCGCGAAATCGCACTCCGGTACGCCGATACCGCGCGTCGGTTCGGGTCTGATCGCCTTGTTCGTGACGGTCGGCGATTTCGACCTCGAGATCATGCAGCCGCTAGGCGCCGCGAAAATCTCCACGCCGCTGGGGACGATCCCGGGCTCCGTTGGCCAGGACCAGGGCGCCATCGCCCAGGCGTTGCAAAAGCGCGGCGAGGGCCTGCTCCACATCGGCTTCAAGGTGCCCGACATTCGCCGGGCAATCGACCAGGTCATGAAGGCCGGGATCGAGATGATCGATCCGGTTCCGCGGCCCGGTTCGCGCAACGGCTTCATCGCGTTCATGAAGCGCGGGGCGACAGAGCGGATTCTCCTGCATTTCATCGAGCGTACTCCGCTCTGACGGTTGCGCGGGCGTGCCACTGGTGCCGCATCCGAACCTCTACGTGCAGCGCGATGGCGAGGTCGCCAGGCTGGTGATCGACCGGCCGGAGAAGCGCAATGCACTGTGCCTGGCGATGTGGAGCGCGATTCCGCCGCTCATCGAAGAGGTGGAAAGCGATCCCGCGATCAAGGTACTCATCGTCCAGGGGGTTGATGACACTGCCTTTGCCGCCGGCGCAGACATCGACGAAATCGAGCAGCATGCCGGCAGCGAAGAACTGGCGTGGATATTCATGAACGCAGTGCGCGCCGCCGAGACCGCGCTGGGCGGCTGCGGCAAGCCCGTTATCGCCATGATCCGCGGCGACTGCATCGGTGGTGGCATCGAACTGGCGCTCGCCTGCGACCTGCGGTTCGCACAGGCTGGTTCAAGATTCGGGATTCCCGCCGCGAAACTCGGCGTGGTGTACAGCCTTTCCTCCACGGCGCGGTTGGTGCAGCTCGTCGGTCCGGGGCTTGCTCGGGATTATCTTTTCAGTGGGCGGCTTTTTGACTCGGCAGAAGCGCGTTCCTCCGGCCTGATCGATCGGGAGATTGCCGCGGACGCCATCGTGGAACAGACTCAGGCATACGCCGAGACGCTTTGCCGCCGCTCGCAATGGTCCATTCGCGCGGCGAAGGCCGTCATCCGCGCCGCCATAGCCTCCGAGCAATCGGAGAGCGATGAAGTCCGCCGCTGGCGTGTGGGGTCGTTCCTGGGCCCCGACTTGCGGGAGGGCGTGCGGGCCTTCCATGAGCGTCGCGCCGCGGTTTTTCCGTGGCGGTGATGGCCTAGGCTTGCCGGCCTCTCCTGGGAGCACGGGAACGGCGTCCATCGCATGCGCCGCGCTCGCCGGGTGTCGATCCTGTCCAGTTCCGAAAGGCGCGATAGAAAGACGAAGCGTCGGAAAAACCAAGGTCACTTGCGACTTGAGCGATCGGCTGCCTTTCTTCCTGGATCATCTTCAGTGCTTGCGCATGGCGCAGTTCGTCTTTCAGTCCCTGGAACGTGGTGCCTTCTGCCGACAACCGGCGTGTAAGAGTTCGCGCCGACATGCCGAGTACTTTCGCCGCCTGGTCGATGGTCGCCCGGAAGCCGGTTTGGGACAGGATGTAGCTGCGCGCGTTCTGCGCAACAGCGCCACCTCGCGTGTTGACTTTGTCAGGGTCGACCCGCGGCGTGCTTTCGCGCGGGCCCGCGAACTGCCGGACAAGCGTGCGGCCCGGGAAATCCGCATCGAAGCTGAGCAGCTGCGGGGATCCCCCCGACAGGCATGCCGTCAGTTCCCTCGCGCCTACCGAGATGTGCTCGACCATCCGCTCCGCTGCAAGGTACTGCTTCCCCTCGAGGACGGCCTGAAGGACGAGTCCATGCTCCGTGCGCGAGTGGCGGATTCTTGCGAGAGATTCGAAGGGCGAGCGCCTGTAGACCTGCGTCCGTGCCCGGATGCGGATGATTTCGTCGATCAGCGCATCATTGCGGCATGCGCGGTACAGGGTCTCGTGAAACGCCGTATTGGCACTGCAGTAGCGAAACACGTCTCCCTTCATTTCACAATCTCTGCTTTCAGCATGCGCGCTCTGGAGCGCTCTCGCATCCTCCGGGTCGAGGCGGCGCGTCGCCAATTTCGCGCAGGCGCCTTCAATTTCGGCCAGAAGTTCCATCATCTGGAGAAACTCGGATATCGACAGGCGCGAAACAAAGATCTCACGGTCCGGGCGAATGCACACCAACCCCTTGCGGTCCAGGTCGATAACCGCCAGGCTCACCTCAGCTTGCGATGCGCCGAACTCGGAAGCAACGGAGGCGGGATCGATCGTTATGCCCGGGAGCAAGGTCCCGTTGCTGATCCTGGACGCGATGTGCCGTGCGATCGCTTGTGCGGAAGTGCGGGGCGATGCTTGCATGATGGCGAGCTCGCAATCGGCGACAAGAGGGTCGCGGTCGCCCATTGTATTACGCGCAACTCGCGCGTGGTCATTGCCAAAGATGTAAATTGTCCGGCAATTTAAAGGGTTCTGCAGAAAGGACTTATGTACAAATCAACTGCGCGGGCGGAGTCCCTGCGCCAGCGGGTCAATGACTTCATCGAGCAGCATATCTATCCGAATGAACGGCGGTTCTACGATGAAGCGGAAAAGCTTGGCCCGTGGGCCGTCTATCCCGTCGTCGAAGAATTGAAGCCGAAAGCGAAGGCGGCCGGCCTGTGGAACCTGTTCCTTCCTGCCTCCACTCACGGCGCCGGATTGACGAATTTGGAATACGCCCCGATCTGCGAGCTGATGGGGCGCTCGCACCTGGCCCCTGAAGTCTTCAACTGTTCCGCTCCTGACACCGGCAACATGGAGGTGTTGGAGCGCTATGGAACCGAGGAGCAGAAGGAGCGATGGCTCAAGCCGCTGCTGGCTGGTGAGATCCGCTCGTGCTTCGCGATGACAGAGCCGGCCGTTGCCTCGAGTGACGCCACCAATATCCAGTCGTCGATCGTCCGCGATGGCAGTGATTACGTGATTAACGGCCACAAGTGGTACACGACAAACGCAACCGACCCGCGCTGCAGGATCGCGATCTTCATGGGGAAGACCGATCCGGACAACGTGGACCGGCATCGCCAGCAGTCGATGATCCTGGTTCCCATGGACACGCCGGGCGTGAAGGTCGTTCGCCCGATCGCTGTCTTCGGCTTCTACGGTGTACCCGATCGGGCCTCCGAGGTGGTGTTCGAGAACGTGCGGGTGCCGACGTCCAACATGTTGCTAGGCGAAGGACGCGGGTTCGAGATCGCCCAGGGGCGTCTCGGCCCTGGCCGGATCCACCATTGCATGCGATTGATTGGGTTGTCCGAACGGGCTCTGGAGACTATGTGCAGGCGGGGATTGAGCCGCGTGGCCTTCGGGAAGCCGATCATCAAGTTCGACGTGTGGTCGGAGCGCATCGCAGAGGCCCGCATCCTTATCGATCAGGCACGCCTGCTTACCCTGCAGGCTGCCGAGATGATGGACACGGTCGGCAACAAGGGGGCGAAGGCGCAGATAGCGATGATCAAGGTCGCGGCGCCCGCGATGGCGTGCAAGGTGATTGACTGGGCGATCCAGGCTTATGGTGGAGGCGGAACGAACAATGACGTGGGGCTTGCGAGTGCCTACGCCACCGCCCGCCTGTTGCGACTGGCCGATGGGCCCGACGAAGTGCATCGCGCGCAGATCGCGAAGCTCGAACTGCAGAAGTACGCCAACCGTT
>JBEBGK010000318.1:0-5157 GCA_040081515.1 Chthoniobacteraceae bacterium | reverse complement strand
CACTCGCAGCAGCCTCTCTTTGCTCGGGATCGCGAGGAGCCGCACCTCGCCGCCCTCGTGGGATTGCCTCTCCATGTAGCTCGCGTAGCCCGCGAGTTCGGGCCGGTTCTCGAGGAACCAACGCATCCGCTTCCGGAAACCTGGCAGTGAGCGGATGACGTCCTGATCCAGCACCTCGACGGCGAACAGCGGTACCAGCCCGACCATGGAACGCACGCGCAACGGCGCGGCGTCACCGCCATCGGCGCGGATGCAGTCGTAATAGAAACCGTCCTCCTCATCCCAGAGCCCGGTGCCTCCGAGCGTGTTCATCGCGTCGGCGATCGCCACGAAGTGCTCGAAGAACTTGCTCGCGATGTCCTCGTAGGCCGGGCTGGTCTTTGCGAGTTCGAGCGCCATCGAGAGCATCGTCGCGCAGTAAAACGCCATCCATGCGGTGCCGTCCGCCTGTTCGAGGATGGTTCCGTCCGGCAGCGGCTTCGAGCGGTCGAAGAGGCCGATGTTGTCCATGCCGAGGAAGCCGCCGCCGAAGAGATGCTGCCCGCGCGCATCCTTGCGATTCACCCACCACGTGAAATTCAGCAGGAGCTTTTGGAAGCAACGCTCGAGGAAAAGCGTGTCGCGGTGGCCGCGCCCGCCGGTGATTTTGTACACGCGCCAGCACGCCCATGCATGCACCGGCGGATTCACATCGGAGAAATTCCACTCGTACGCCGGCAGCGCGCCGTCGGGCCGCTGATACCACTCGCGCAGGAGGAGGAGGAGTTGCTGCTTCGCAAAATGTGGATCCACGCGGCACATCGGGATCATGTGGAATGCCAGATCCCATGCGGCGTACCAGGGATACTCCCACTTGTCGGGCATGCTCAGCACGTCGCCGTTAAAAAGCTGCGGCCAGTCCGCATTCCGCTTCCGCGCGTGGCCGGGCGGCGGCGGTGGCTGGGCGGGATCGCCGGCGAGCCACGTCTTGATGTCGTAGTGATAAAACTGCTTGGACCACAGCAGCCCGGCATAGGCCTGGCGCATCACGTTTCGCTCCTCCTCGCCGAGACCCGGCGCGCATTTCGCCGCGAGGAAGAGGCGCGACTCGTGCCGTCGCTCGGCGAAGATCGTGTCAAAGTTGTCAAACGGCCCGTGTGGCAATTCCAGCGTCGCGCCGAACCGGAACCGCAGGGACCGCTCCTCGCCGGGAAGCAGATCGAGCACGTAATGCGCGGCGCACTTCGTGCCGGTCTGCCGCGGATTCACCGCGTCCTGCTTTCCGCGGATGACGAAGTCGTGAAACGCATCCTTCACGAACGGCTTCGCGTTTGTCCCGCCGTACACCCGCGCGAAATTCGTGTCGTTTTCCGTGAACAGCACCGGGGCCTCCTCCTCGAGGATCCAGCGGTAATCCCCGAGCGAGAAATGGGCCGCCTCCACGCAATGCGCGCCGAGCATACGGAGGAGCGGACGGTCGTTCCCGGCCTTCCAGCTCCACATGTTGCGAAACCAAAGCGTCGGCAGCACGTGCAGGCGCGCCGGTTCCGGCCCCCGGTTCGCCACCGTGATCCGGATGAGGATGTCCTCGTGATGCGCCTTTGCGTATTCGGCGGTGACGTCGAAGTAACGGCCGCCGTCGAACACACCCGTGTCCGCCAGTTCGAATTCGCGCTCGCGGGCGGTCCGCCGCTTGTTCTCCTCCCGGATTCGGGCGTAGGGAAATTCCGCCTGCGGATACTTGTAGAGCGCGCGCAGGTAGGACGACGTCGGGGTCGCCTCCAGATACCAGTAGCATTCCTTCACATCCTCGCCGTGCGGACCGTCGCCGTTCGCGAGACCGAAGAGGCGCTCCTTGAGGATGGGATCGCGCCCGTTCCAAAGCGCGAGCGCAAAGCACAGACGCGCCTGCCGGTCGCAAATGCCGAGCAGCCCGTCCTCGCCCCAGCGGTAAGCCCGCGAACGCGCGTGCTCGAAGGGAAAGTAACGCCACGCATCGCCATCCGCGGAATAGTCCTCCCGCACCGTCCCCCACTGGCGTTCGCTCAGGTACGGGCCCCAGCGCTTCCAGTTTGCCTCGCGCCGCGCCTCCTCCTCGAGCCGCTGATGTTCCGGCGTGATCGCCGAATGCAGATCCATCCCGTGATCATCGGTAATCATTCCCCATGCTGTCAGCCACGAGGCCCCGATGTCCAACAAATCACCGGCGGGACCGGCGCGCTACTTGGGCGCGAACCACTGCGCGACCGTCAACGAGGCGCGGAGCTGGGTCTTGTCTTCGCGATTCACCTTCAGCTCGCAGCTTTCGAGCGCGATGAATTTCTCCGGCGCCTGCAATTCGCGCAGGAAGTCAAAAACCGCCTGCCACGGGGCCTTCGCCTCGACCCGCACGGCGAGCGAGCTGTAGTTCTCGCGATTCACCGGCAGACCGGGCGTCGGCGCCTCGATGGTGACCGTGTGCTTCTTCGCGGCCTCGACGATGATTTCCCGCAGCGCCTTGTTCGCGACGTCGGGATCTCCGAGCGCGGGCATTTTCTGGTTCAGCAACACGTCGCGCTTCGCCCACAGCTCGCGTTCCGACTCGCGGCGCTTGAGCATCTCGATCTTCGACCGGGTGGACGTCAGTTGCACCTGGAGGCTCGACCGGTTGGTGAGGAAGAATTTGATGAGGAAAAAGCTCAGAAGCACCGCAAGGACGCCGACGGTGGCTGCGAGCAGCAATCTTTCGCGCTGGGTCATCCGTGCGATCATGGGCGGGGTTTTCCGGTGACGGTGAAAGTGACCTTGTCGTCCTTGAGCGGCTGCTCGGGCGGGAATTGCAGGTCGTAGCCCTCGAGTTCCTTGTTGCGCTTGAGCCGCTGGACGAAGTCAAACCGCGCGTCCGTCGTCGCCTCGCCCTTGAGCACCCATTCGCGCGGGCTGAAGGTGAGCGAGGTGAACTGGAGTTTCTCATTTCCCTGCCACGTCTTCGTGAGCTGGTGCGCGACCTCGACGATGTAACGGTTCGGGTCCACCGCCGGTGCGAGCGCGTCCCACCGTGCCATCTGCTTCTCGATTCCGGCGAAGCGCGGCTTCATCGCCTCGTATTCCGCCTGCGCGTTATGCACCTGGCGCTTGAGCCAGGCGAGATAGATGAATGCCGCGGCGAGGAGCAGCAGGTAAACGACCCCCGCCACGAGAATGTTGTGTTTGAGCCTGTCCGTCCGCACCCGGCGCCGCGCCTCGGCCTGCCAGCTCTCCGGCAGCAGGTCGAGCGTGCCCGCCCCGGTCGCGAGCGCGCCCAGCCGCAAGACCGGCTTTCCAAATTGCGCTGCAAGACCGGCCTCCAATTCCGCGCAGCCATCCGCGATCCGGATGCTCGTGAAGTCCGTCGATGCCCCGTCGAGTTCCGCGCCGAGGAGCAATCCGGGGAGTTCCGAGAGCACCATCTCGGCGCTCAGGCCGGCGATCGGCTGGGCCCACGCCAGCCTGCCGTCGGTGACGATCGCCGCCACCGTCTGCTCCTGCTCGGGCCAGATCGCGAGGGTCGTCTCGCCGGCCGGACAGGCGGTCGCGACGCGCAGTGCGTGGAGCGTGATCCGCCCGGGGACGAGCCCCTTCTCCCGCAGTGGCGCGCAAAGCTGCTCGAGCTGCGCATACGGCGCCGCGACGGTGAGCACGGTGCTTTCATTTTCCGACTGGCCGAGGATTTCGAAGCCATGCGTGACGTCCTCGACGGGAAAAGGGAGCGTTTTCTCGAGCTGAAGCTGGAGCATCCCGGCGAGTTCGGAGCGCTCGGTCGAAGGCAGCTTGTGGCGTTCGATGACCACCGACTGGCATGGCAGATCGAGTTCGAGGTTCGCATTTGCGGGCAGATGGGCGACGGCCTCGGCCAGCGACGGCGCTGTGCGCTCGGCAGTCCCGGGCACGATCACGCGCCAGCCGTGGACGTCCGGACTGAGGAGTGCTGCCGTTGCGCCGTTCTCTTTCATTCTTTCCAGTTCAGGATCTGCGGGTTCTGGCTTCCTTTACGGACGACGACGTTCACTTGTCGAATGACTTTTCCCGACCAGCCATCGGAAATGATCTGCCAGGTGCTGTCGCGGAGCATGATGAGGCCGCCCAGCGCGTTCCACTCCGCCTTGCTCAAACCGAAGAATCCCTGCACCTGCTCCAGCTTCTGAATCGGCGGATCGTCGATGGTTCCATCGAGGCCGTCCGCCCCGCGGCGCCATTGCAGGTAGCTCTCGATCCCGACGTCGCCGACGCCGGGCAGCAGTCGCAGGACATGGAAGTCCGCGCTGCCGAGATCGATGGGGCCCTGGGAAAAAACCGTGAGGTCGTTCTTCCAGCCGGGCTGCGAAGTGAGCGGCTCGGTGCCCGCGACCTCGGCGATTTCCTCCACCGTCATGAGCTGCCCGCGGTTCGTCGGGTGGTAGCCGGCATCGTCCTCCTGGCCGTTCAACCGCTTCAGGTTGTCCGCGTCGAGCCAGTCGAGGATGCAGTCCACCATGCGCTCCCGCTCCTGGAACTGGATGCCGCGATCCTCCAGCCAGCGTTTGAAGAGGTCGAGCTTCCGCACGTCCTCGCCGGCAAAAATGAAGTTCACATTCAGCTTCCCGCCCTCGCTGACCATTCGCACGCGGAACCCGGGATCATTCTCCGATTCCGACAGCAGGGCGGGGGTCTCCTTGTTGACGAGCGGGTGCAACGCCATCGCCAGCCCGCTGTGCGCCATCGCGCGGGCCTCCGTTTCATTCAGCGTCTCGGTGGCCACGGCGAGCGTCTGCCGGATGTAGCCCGCCCAGACGATCACGGCCGCGGTCAGGACAAAGAGAGCCCACAGCACCAGGAGCAGCGCCGCGCCCCGCCGGGCGGAGTCGGTGAAAGTGGAAAATCGCTTCATCGGCTGGCTTGGGACGATGGGACGCGGAGCACCGCCTCGTAGGGCATCTCCTCGCCCTCCCGGGTGACGCTCATGATGACAAATGAAGGGCGCACCGCCGGGTCGCGCCAGTTATCCAGCAACTGCCCGAGCCGCTCGTCCCAGTAGCGCAGCCGCAGCGCGGTGACGTTCTGGAGCAGCGGCACCCACGTCGCGTCCTTGTCGCTGCCGCCGGCCACCAACCCGTCCGCCGTGTCGAGCAGCGCGGGCCGGCGCCAGAAGCCAATCTCGTATTTCGTCGAGCTCTTCTCGAC
>JBEBGK010000317.1:0-5167 GCA_040081515.1 Chthoniobacteraceae bacterium | reverse complement strand
GGACGACGGGCACCTTCGTCCTCGCGGTGATATGGCGGATGACCTCGGTCGAACGCGCGCGCAACGGGCGCCCGCTGAGGCCGCCGGTTTCGCGGCGGTGCATCGGGACGGGACTGTGGTCGATCGTCGTGTTCGTGGCGATGACTCCGGAGATGCGGTGCGCCTCGACGAGCGCGAGCACGTCGTCGATGGCTTCCCAGGTGAGATCGGGCGCGATTTTCACGAGCATCGGCTTTGCGCCGCTGTTCGCGGCCTGCACGGCGCCGAAGAGCTGGTCGAGCGCGGCGCGATCCTGGAGGCTGCGGAGGCCGGGCGTATTCGGGGAGGACACGTTCAGCACGAAGTAGTCGCCGAGTTCGCGCAGGCGCGAAAAGGAATAGAGATAGTCGGCGGTGGCTTCCTCGAGCGGCGTGACCTTCGATTTGCCAAGGTTGATGCCCACGGGGAAACGCGGCCACCGCGACGTGGCGCGCAGTTTCGCGAGCCGAGCCGCGATCGCGTCGGCGCCGTCGTTGTTGAAGCCCATGCGATTGATCACCCCGCCGATTTCAGGGACGCGGAAGAGGCGCGGCCTTGGATTTCCCGGCTGCGCCTTCGCGGTGACGGTGCCGATTTCGGCGAAGCCGAAGCCGAGTCCCTCCCACGCGGGGAGGACCAGCGCGTTCTTGTCGAATCCCGCGGCGAGGCCGACCGGGTTCGGAAACCTGAGACCGAAGGCTTCGCGGGCGGGACGCGGGTCCGGTTCCGTGCGGCGCGCCCACGACTGCATCGCCGGCCCGAGGCCGTGGAGAAAAGCCATCGCGAAGTGATGCACCTGCTCGGCATCGAAGCGGAAAAGGATCGGCCGGACCAGGCGCCGGTAGAGCATGTCGAGCACCGTGGGAGGAAAGACGAAAGGCTGCCGCCGTGCAATGGCGACCGTGCATGCGGGCAGTGCGCAGGAGCATGGCAGTTGTGCGGAGATGCCGCCGGTGTTACAGCGGACGGATGCGAAAAGTAGGAGACCTGCCCACGGAGCGTGACGCGAATGCGTTCCACAGTTTCCTCGTCGCCCGCGGAATCGAGAACGAAGCGGAAGCCGAGGACGGAGGCGCCTTCTCGATATGGATCCACGACGACAACCAACGGCCGGAGGCGGCGCGAATGCTGGAGCTTTATCGATCGAACCCGGATGCGCCCGAGTTCCGGCAGGCTCCCGCGGAAGCGGCGCGGATTCGGGCCGAGGCGGAAAGGGCTGAAAAGCGAAGGCGGTCCGCGGTCATCGACGAGGCGCGGATCGGCTACGAGCAGAATTTCATCGGGCAGGCGTGGGTTCCGATCCTGTTTGTCGTGCTCAGCATCGCCGCGACGTTTTACACCGGATTCTTCGCATACGCCGACGTGAACGTCGCCGGGCTGCAGCAACTGCATATTTCACGCCTCCCGTACGACCGGGAAATGCCCGGGGCGTCGCCGGTATTTCTGCCCGAGGTCCGCGACGGGGAGGTGTGGCGGCTCATCACGCCGATCTTCCTGCATGGGGACTGGGCGCACATCCTTTTCAACATGATGTGGCTCGTGCAGCTCGGGCGTTTCATCGAGACGCGGTTTGGGCCTTACAAGCTGCTCGCGCTCATCATGGCCGTGGGGATCGGGTCGAACATTGCCGAATACTTGTGGTCGAGCCCTTACTTTGGCGGGATGTCAGGTGTGAATTACGGGCTGTTCGGTTTCCTGTGGATGAAAGGGAGATTCGGGCGCGATCAGACGTGGCAACTGCCTCCGCAGACCGTGCAGTTCATGCTCGTCTGGATGGTGCTCTGCTACACGGGCATGCTCGGGCCGGTCGCGAATGCCGTCCACACGGTCGGCCTGCTCATCGGGGCGGCGTGCGGTTTCGCGTCCGCGCGAATCGTGCCGTGGGCCGTGGGCGGTGGGCGTTGACAGCGCGGCGATGCCACCTAGTTTCCGCGCCTTATGGCCGACTCCGCCGAATTGAAACGAACGCCGCTGCACGCCGAACACGTCCGGCTCGGGGGAAAAATGATCGGCTTCGGCGGGTGGGACATGCCGGTGCAGTACTCGGGCATCCTGGACGAGCACCATGCCGTGCGAAACGGGCTCGGCGTGTTCGACATTTCGCACATGGGGCAGTTCTTCGTGAAAGGCGCGGGCGCCGCGGCGTGGCTAAACCGGATGCTCACGAACAACATCGACCGTCTCGCCGCGGGCCAGGGGCAGTACACCTTCATGCTCAACGATCGCGGCGGCGTGATCGACGACCTCATCATCTACCGGATCGACGACGAGGAATGGCTGCTCGTGGTGAACGCGGCGAAGATCGACGAGGATTTCGCTTGGATGCAGTCGCATCTCACGCCCGGCGTGACACTGGAGAATCGCAGCGCTGAATTTGCCGGGCTCGCCGTCCAGGGGCCGAGGGCCGCGGAGTGGTTCGACCGGTTCGCGCGGGGAAAGTGCGTCGCCCCGCAGCGAAACAGTGTCGTGCGGATCGACCTCGGTGGCGTCCCGCTGTTCATCGCGCGCACCGGTTACACCGGCGAGGACGGGTTCGAGGTCTTCTGTCCGGCGGCGGATGCCGTGTGCGTGTGGAACGACGTGCTGAAGGCCGGTGCGGCGTTTGACATCCGGCCCTGCGGGCTCGGCGCCCGCGACACACTGCGGATGGAAGTCTGCTATCCGCTCAATGGAAACGACCTGTCGCCTGACCGCACTCCGCTCGAGGCGGGGCTCGGTTTCTTTGTCGATCTGAACAAGCCTGATTTCATCGGGCGCAGCGCGCTCGCCGGGCAGAAGGCTGCCGGGATCAAGCAGCGGCTCGTGGCATTCCGGATGACCGGCGCATCGCCGCCGCCCCGCAGCCATTACGGCGTGTGGAAGGACGGCGTGCAGATCGGCGAGACGTGCAGCGGCGGCATGGGGCCGACGCTTGGCTGCGGCATCGGGCTCGCGTATCTGCCTGTCGAGTCCGTGAAGCCCGGCACGGCCATTGAGATCGACATCCGCGGCCGGCGATATCCGGCGGTGGTCGAAAAGAAACCGCTTCACCGCGGAGGCACCGCCGGTTAGCAACGCACGCTCTCACATGAAAGTCCCAGAAGATCTCCGCTACGCAAAGACGCACGAATGGCTGCGCGCCGATGGCACCGTCGGCATCACCGATCACGCCCAGCACGAGCTGACCGACGTGGTCTTCGTGGATCTGCCAGCGGTCGGCAAAGTCGTGAAGGCCGGCGAGGTCATCTGCGTCGTCGAGAGCGTGAAGGCCGCGAGCGACATCTACGCGCCCGCCTCCGGCAAAGTCGTCGCGGCAAATGCGGGTCTGGCAGCGAATCCGGCATTGGTGAACACCGATCCGTATGGCGAAGGCTGGATGTTCAAGCTGGAGCTCGCGAATCCCGCCGAGCGCGACGCGCTCATGGACGCGGCCGCCTACCGCGCCGCGACCGGGGCGTAGGGCCGTCGGGTCACGACCCGGGGCGCTGCGTCTCGCACTTCCAGCAAGAGCCGAAATTCCCCGGCACCGTCTCGCCGCACTGCGGGCACTTCCACTCCGGCGCATCGCCCTGGCCCGCACCCAGAAACTCACCGAGGAGCGCCTTCGCCCGCGCGACGTCGGCTTCGTTCTCCACGCAAAGAGCCGGCTGGCATGCGGGATCGGGCAGCCCTGCCACCAGTTCCTGACCCGTCTCGTGCAGGATTTCGCAAGGGATTCCCGCCTCCTCGAGGATCGAGCGGCAGTGGGCGACCTGGGTCAGATCGGGATGGATGAAGACCTCGTTCATGGTATCGCGATGCGTTGAATCCTAGTCGCCATCGCCACCTCCATCACTGCCTCCGGAATCGGAGAATTGGTGGGAGGATCCTTCGTATCCCGGCGTGAGACTGTCACCAGCCCACCCGGCCGCGGTGTCCGTTCCCACTCTACGAATGGTCTTCTTGTCCCTGCGCGCCAGCCGGAAGGTCAGGATGACGAGACTCACGGCCATCGCCACGAGCAGAGCCCCTGTCAGGATTTCCGGCAGGTTGTCCATGCCTACTTTCTCGGGATGAAGTCCACCACGAGCGGTTTCTCGATCACGGGCAGGACGATCTCCACGAACGCCTTGTGCGCCGGGTGGACGAGGTAGGCGTCGCGATCCTTTTCATTCTTGAAAGTCAGAAGCCAGCAGTGCGTGAAGCCGTCGCTGAGCTTCTCCGGCGAGATGTCCGTCCCCCATTCCAGCGTCTGCACCTCGGAAATCTTCCCCTTCAGCGCCGCGAATCCCTTCTCGACGTTCGCGATCTGCGCAGGGGTGGCGTCGGCCTTGAACTTGAAATGGACGACGTGCCAGACGGGGCCGTCGGCGGCGAGGGTGCTCATGGTGAAAAGGGCGAGGCTGGCGAGGGCTGCGAGGATCTTCATGCGGGATGCAGTGTCGCCAATCCCGGGTGATGGGCGAGGCGAAAGTGCGCGCCCCCGGGGAAGGGGATCTATTTCCGCGCGTCGGCGCGCTCGACGAACACGTAGCAGAGCATGTGGAGGATGTTCATCTGCACATCCTCGACGCGGCCGTAGTGGGTGTCGCCGACCACGATGACCTGATCCGCCAGTTCGGCGGCGCGTCCGCGTTTGCCGCCGACGAGCGCGATCGTCTTCAGCCCGCGCGGCTTCGCCCATTCGAGGGCCTTGACGAGATTCGGCGAGTTGCCGCTCACGCTGATGACGAGCAGCACGTCGCCGGATTCGCCGTAATTGTGAAGCTGGCGCAGGAAGACGTCATCGAACGCGTAATCGTTCCCGATGGCGGTGATCCACGGTGTGTTGTCGGTGAGCGACATCACGCGGAACGGGGTTCCCATCGCCTCGCTCGAGTTTTTCCCGAGGTCGGTCACGAAATGCGATGCGTTTGCCGCGCTGCCGCCGTTGCCGCAGACGTAGATGCGGCGCCCGGCGCGGTGCGCCTCCCGGAGGGTCTGGATCAGCGGCACGAGGTCGCCGGGTTTGATGGTGTCGAGCGCCTTCTTCTGCGCGGCGATGTAGTTTTCGAGCCAGTCGAGCATCCCGGATTGTTTCGCAAGATGCGTCGCCTGTCGAGCGCACGATGCAGCCGCCGACGCGCGGCATTTTCCACGGAGGCAAAGAAACCTCTGCTCTTGCGGATGGTTCATGCAACCCATTACCCTC
>JBEBGK010000316.1:0-5181 GCA_040081515.1 Chthoniobacteraceae bacterium | reverse complement strand
GGAGTTTCAGCAGCGTGGATTTGCCGGCGCCATTCGGCCCGACGAGGACGGTCCGCTGGCCGCGTTCGACCTCGAAATCCAGCCCTCGATACACGGTGGTGTCGCCGTAGGAGAAATCGATGTTCTTCAGCGACAGCACCCGGTGTCCGCTCCGCGCCGGCTGCGGGAACCGGAAACTGATGCTCTTCTGCTCGGCGAGCGGCGCCTCGATTTTATCCATGCGCTCGATCTGTTTCAGTTTGCTCTGCGCCTGCGAGGCCTTGCTCGCCTTTGCGCGGAAACGATCCGCGAACTCCTGCAGGCTCGCGATCTCGCGCTGCTGATTCTTGAATGCGGAAAGTTGCTGCACCTCGCGGGCGGCCTTTTCCCTCACGTAGTCGTCGTAGTTTCCGCGGTATCGAATCAGCCGCGAGTGGGCGATCTCGATGATGCTCCCGACGAGCTGGTTCAGGAATTCGCGGTCGTGCGAAATCATCAGGATCGCGCCCGGATAGCCGCGGAGATATTCCTGGAACCAGCCGAGCGATTCGAGGTCGAGGTGGTTGGTCGGTTCGTCGAGCAGGAGCAGGTCCGGCTCCATCACGAGCAGCCTCGCGAGGTGCGCCCGCATCACCCAGCCGCCGCTCATCGTCCGGACCGGCCTGTCGAAATCGCGCTCGCGGAATGCGAGGCCGCTGAGGATCTGCTTTGCCTTCGGCTCAAGCTGCCAGCCGCCGAGTTCGTCGAACGTGTGCATCGCATCGTGATACTCGTCGTCACTGACATGTTCGCCGAGGTCGTGCCGTTTGATCACGTCCCGTGCGGCGACGAGCTTCGGCGAAATGGCCGTCGCGAGTTCCAGGACTGCCTCGTCGCCGACGGCCGCGCTCTCCTGCGGAAGAAAGCCGACGTTCGCGCCCTTCTCGATCATGATGCTGCCGTCATCCGGTGAGGCCTCCTTGAGCAGAAGGGAGAAAAGGGTCGATTTCCCCGCGCCATTCGGACCGACGAGACCGATGCGATCCCGGCGGTTGACCTGGATGGAGGCGTCCTTGAACAGGGTGCGTCCGGCAAAGGACTTGGTGACTTGCGAAACGGTAAGCATGTCGGCCACTTATCGCAGAACGCGAGTCGGGGTGCAGGCGAATTTTGTGGAGCAGGGGTATTTTCCCGCGAGGCCCCGGCCGTTTCAGCAGCTAGAGCAGGCCGCGCCCCACGCGGCGCGCATCAGCCGGAAGCCGAAATGCCCCTGCGGCTCGATCAACAGTTCGCTGCCTTTCCAACTTGCGGAAAGTCGCGCGATGTCGGCTGCCCGCGCGATGTGATCGTATTCGCCCGCCGCGAAGAGGACGCGGTCGCCGCCGCAGAGCGGTTCGCCGTGCTCCGGGGAGACGAGCGGAAAATGGCGGGCCAGCGATTCCTCATCGATGCCGTTCCGGAGCAGTTCCCTCCGCACCGCGCGCCCTGCGGGCGATTCCCAGATCGCGTGATGCGTATTCACGATCGGCTCGATGAGCGACACCCATCGGAAATCCGGCTCGACCGAAGCGAGCAGCGCGCCGATCCATCCGCCATAGCTGCAGGCCCAGAGGCCGAATTCCCGGCATCCGTGTTCGCGGAGCCACGCCATGAGCTGGCGGCATTCGGTCACGCCCGCGCGGAGCCCCTCGGCGGTCCGGATCGCGTCGGCGGTGATTGCGAGTTCGCCGTTCCAGTGTTGGGCGGGAGTGCGCGAGTAGTGGTAGGGCAGGTGCAGGAATACGGCGTTCCATCCGCGCCCGTTGAATCGCCGTGCCCACTCGCGATAGCCGCGGTCGCTCGCCGACATGAGTGCGTGGAGCATCAGCACCGTGGGCGCCTTCCACCCGGCGGGGCAGGGGAAGAGGAGGGCATGCGCGTGGTTGTTCTCGTGGTGGGGCGACTCGATCGGCGAGGTCCACCGGTGCAGCATCGGAGCGGCCGGTGGCCCGTCCATCGCCGTCGCCATGGCCGGCGGTTGAAAATGCTGCGCGCGCGGCTGGCCTTCGTGACTCGCGACATACGCAATCCATTCCTCGTGGAAGCCTTCGCGCAAGCGGTGGCGGCGCTGGCGCAAATCCATCATCGCGCACATCGCGGCATCCCCGAGGCTGGCCATGAGGCGCTTCATCGGAGGGAGGCACGCTCCCGCGGGGACTTCGGCAAGTCGTCGGCGGTGAGTTGAAAATGGGTGATCATCTCGCGCTGCAACGCGAGCATGGCGTGGGCGAGGCGGCGGTCGAGCGCGGCGCGTTCCGCCTTTTCGTCGCCCGCGCACCGCAGCGGCTCGCCGAAGCCGATCCATACGTTCACCCGCCGGAACGGACTGTAGCTGCGTCGCGCGTACAGCCGGTCCGCACCGAGGATTACGCACGGCAGCACGGGCGCGCCCGAGATCTGCGAGAGCGCCCCGGGACCCGGCATGGGCGGTGCGCCGCCGAGGACGCTGGCCGCGCCGTCGCGGATCCCGCCCTCGGGAAATATGCCGACCATCCGGTTGTGCTTCAGACGCGTGAGCGTGATGCGCACCGTGGCGCGGTCCGCCTGCGAACGGTCCACTGGGTAGGTGTCGATGAATCGCAGCCATGTCCCGAGGAAGCGGTTCGAGAACAGGCCGAGCGTGGCCATCCAATCCACCTTGCGGCGGATGCACCACGCGATCAGCGGTGGATCAAAGTGGCTGATGTGATTCGCCGCGAGGATGCATGCGCCGCGGATGCGCGCCCTTTCACCGTGCAGGACCCGGATGCGCACGAAGGGTGCGAGCAGCGCGCGGAGAAACCAGACGGTCCACTTGTAGGCAAGCCAGCGCATTCGAGCGGGAACATCCGCGAACGCGGGCTCGTCATTCAACGATGAAACGGCGGAACGCTACTTTCCGACGATGGCGTCGAACTCGACATCCGTGAACGCCTGGAGCGTCTTCGTGCGCACGGCACCGGTCGCGGCGAGTTCGGTGAGCCAGTGCAGCGCCTTCTTTTCGCTGTCGGCCCGGATGATGAGCACGCCGTCGTAGGAGCCGATCGTCCAGTACTGGCCTTCGATTTTCACGCCGGCCTTCTGCGCCGCCTTGTCGAACTTGTGCGCGCGTCTGGTGGATTCCTTGATGCCTCTTACGCCGGTGTCGGTGAAACGAAGGAGTGCGATGTAACGGGCCATGGTGATGGTTTGGGTCAGGGGTTGTTGGTGGATCGGTATGGGAAAATGCAGCGCCGGTGGTTCAAGGTTTCGGCTTTGCGGACACCAGTTTCTCCAGCGTCTCGACCGCACCCTTGCGATCCACGCCGAGGCCGGATTGCTGGTGGGCGGTTTCGCCGTCCCCATTCAGCACGGTGATGAGCAGCGAGTGGGCGAACTGTGTCTTCGAGCCGGGGAAATAGCTGAAGCCGACACGATCGGCGAGTTGGCGGACCGATTTCTCCGGAGCGCGGAGGAGGTGCCAGTTCGCAGTGCCGAGCCGATGCTTTGCACGGAATGCGGCGAGCGCCTCCGTGGAGTCCCGCTCCGGGTCGATGCTCACCAGCAGGAAGTCCACCTTGGCCCGCGCTTTCTTCGGGAGCGCGGACTCGATGGACTTCATGTCGCGGACGATGAACTGGCAGGAGTGCTCGCAGTTCGAGAAAAACAACGCGAGGATGATCGGCTTGCCGCGGAGGTCCGCGAGCTTCATCTCCCTGCCGGTATCCTCGGTCCACGTCGCATTAAGGGGGAAGATCGACTTCTCCGAAAATTTACCGGGAGGGACGCCGATCTCGCAGTTTGGATCCTTTGCAGGGGCGGGCTTCTTTTCCGCGGCGGTGAGGCCGAGAGCCGGGAGCAGCAGGAGTGCGAGGAGGGTGATTCTCATGCCCTGACCAGAGGGCGGTGGAGAATTGCGGCACGACCTAAATTGCCGAAGAACAGTCATCCCTTGCCGGGACTGAAATTGGCTTGGCGTCCCATGCCCGTTCGCCTGATTCTGCCGCCGATGTCCCATCCGATTGTCATCGCTCCCTCGATCCTCGCCGCCGACTGGGGCCGCCTGCACGAACAGGTGCGTGCGGCGGAGGAGGCGGGGGCCGACTGGCTGCACCTGGATGTGATGGACGGACACCTCGTGGAAAACATTTCATTCGGACCGGCCTTCTGTGAATGCGTTGCCAAGGTCTCGACGGTCCCGCTCGATGTGCACCTGATGATCGCGCGGCCGGATCGCTACTGGCCGCGTTTTTCGAAGCTGGCGCGCAACATCACAATCCACGTCGAGGCGGATTGCGATGTCGCCGGGACGCTGCGGGCCATTCGCGCGGCGGGCTGCCAGTGTGGGATCTCGCTGAAACCGGGGACGCCATTTTCCGCCCTCGAGCCATTCCTGGGCGAGGTGGATGTCGTCCTCGTGATGACCGTCGAGCCGGGATTCGGTGGCCAGCCCTTCATCCCGGAGATGATGGAAAAAGTGCGGGCTGCCCGCGACGTGCGTGGTGCGCGCGGACTTGGATGCCGGATCGAGGTGGACGGCGGAATCGGCGTGGCGACCGCGGCGACGAGCATCGCGGCCGGTGCCGATACGCTGGTTGCCGGGACGAGCGTGTTCGGGGCAAAGGACATGGCTGCCGCGATCCGTGCGCTGCGAGGCCAGTCGTAGGGAGTCAGGCGAAACTGCCGGCGGCGTGACCGCTGGACCAGGCCCACTGGAAATTGTATCCGCCCAGCCAGCCGGTGATGTCCACGACCTCGCCGATGAAGAACAGGCCGGGAACGCGACGCGATTCCATCGTCTTGGAGGAGAGTTCGGCGGTGTCCACGCCTCCGAGGGTGACCTCGGCCTTCGGATAGCCCTCGGTGCCGGACGGGACGAACGGCCATCCGCGCAAATGGCGCATGGCTTCATCGAATTCCCGTTGCTTGAAATGAACGAGCGGCTTCGCAGGCGTGTGTCGGGCGCACCAGGCCTCGGCGAATCGCCGCGGCAGGTGCTCCGCGAGCACCCCGGGCAGGTCGCGTCCGGTGGCCCTCGCGCCGTTCACGGAATGCAACGCGACGGGATCGGGAAGCAGATCGATCCCGATCGTTTCGCCCTCCCGCCAGTAACTGGAGATTTGCAGGATGGCGGGTCCGCTCAATCCGCGGTGGGTGAAAAGCATGGCCTCCTCGAAGCGCGCCCGGTTGCAGCTTGCGGCGATGGGAAGCGAGAGCCCGCTGAGC
>JBEBGK010000315.1:0-5193 GCA_040081515.1 Chthoniobacteraceae bacterium | reverse complement strand
TGGCCGAGGTCCACCTGCACATCCTTGGTGAGCACGCCCATCGCGCAGAACACTCCGGGGCCCGGCGGCACCAGCACGCGCATGCGCAGCTCGCGCGCCACCTCTGCAGCGTGCAGCGGCCCGGCGCCGCCGAAGGCGACCAGGATGAAATCGGCGGGGTCGAGGCCGCGCTCCACCGAGACGAAGCGGATCGCCTGGGCGATGTTGGTGTTCGAGATGGCGATGATCGCAGCGGCGGCGTCGTGCAGCGACAGGCCCTTGGGCTTTGCGACCGCGCGCTCGATTGCCTCGACCGAGCGCTTCATGTCGATCTTCAGCGCGCCGCGCAGGAGGTGCGTCTGGTTCAGGCGCCCGAGCACGACGTTGGCGTCGGTGACCGTCGGCTCCTCGCCGCCGATGCCGTAGCACGCCGGCCCGGGACTGGCGCCCGCGCTGCGCGGCCCGACGCGCAGCAATCCGCCCGCGTCGATCCAGGCGACGCTCGAGCCGCCGGCGCCGACCGTATGCACGTCGACGGCCGGGGACTTGATCGGTAAGCCGTCGATCGAGCGGGACTGAGTCACTTCCGGCCGGCCGTCGCGGATGAGGCTTACGTCGGTGGAAGTCCCCCCCATGTCAAAGGTAACCAGATTGGCGAGCCCGGCGCCGCGGCCGACGTGCACCGCGCCGCTCACGCCGCCGCTCGGCCCGGAGAGCAGCGTGTCGATCGGGCGCATCGCGGCGAACTCAGGGGTAGCGACGCCGCCGCCGGAGCTCATGATCCACGGCTCGCTTGGCACGCCGAGCTCGCGCACGGCGGCGCGGAAGCGATACAGGTAGTCGCGCATCACCGGCATCAGCGCGGCGTTGATCTCGGTGGAGCTCAGGCGCTCGTATTCGCGGAACTCCGGGAGGAGCTCGCTCGACACGGTGAGCGCCACGTCCGGCCACAGGCGGCGCAGGATTTCCGCGGCGCGCTGCTCGTGCTCCGGATTGGCGTAGGCGTTCAGGAAGCAGAGCGCGACGCTCGTGCAGCCCGCGGCGCGCGCCTGGCCGACCGCGCGCTCGACGCTCGCCTCGTCGAGCGGCACGAGCGCGCTGCCGTCGGCGCCCATGCGCTCCCCGATCTCGAAGCGCAGCGCGCGCGGCACGAGCGGCACGGGACGGCGCACATGCTGGTCGTAGACGTGCGGCCGGCCCTGGCGGCCGATCTCGAGCAGATCGCGGAAACCTTTGGTGGCGAGGAGCGCCGTGCGCGCGAGCTTGCGCTCGAGGAGCGCGTTGGTCGCCACCGTGGTGCCGAGGCCGACGAAGCTCACGTCTGCGGGCTCGCGCTTCGCGAGCGACAGGATCTCGCGGATGCCCTGGATCGGTGCTCGGTACGGGTCCGCGGGCGTGGAGGACAGCTTGTGGCGCACCGCTTCGCCGGTCGCGACATCGACCAGGTATAGGTCCGTGAACGTCCCGCCGACGTCCAAGCCAATGCGCACCACGCCGCTCAAGCTGGCTCCTTTTGCGAAACTCTGGAAGATGTATTGCCGTAAAAGGCGACTAGGATGCCATAATAGTGGAATCTTTCTTCCAAAAACAGTGAAATGAACGAATCCGCGCAGATGACAACCGCCGAAGCCGGGTCGCTGCTACGCGGCCTCGCGCTGCTCGACGTGCTGCGCAACGCGCACCGGCCGATGAGCGGCACCGAGCTCGCGGAAGCTACGCAGCAGCCGTTGAGCACGGTGCACCGGCTGATGCAGGCGCTGGTCAGCGGCGAGTACGTCTACCGCCACGGCGCGAAGCGCTACTTCGCCGGGCCGAAGGCGCTGGTGCCGCTTAACCTGTATCACCCGCTCAACGCGCTGCGGCGCGAGTCGCGCGAGCACCTGCGCGCGATGCGCGACCAGTTCCGCCAGACCGCCTCGATCATCGTGTTCCTCGGCGCGGAGCGCCTGGTGCTCGAGCTCGCGGTCGAGAACGACTCGCTCTCGCCCTACCACGCCACGCACCTGAAAAGTCCGCTACACGGCGCGGCGAGCGGCAAGGTGCTGCTGGCGAGCCTCCCGCCGGCCGAGCGCGCCCGCGCCCTCGGCGACGGGCCGCTTGCGCGCGCGACGCCCAACAGCATCACCGATCGGAAGGCTCTCGAAGCCGAGCTCGACGTGGTGCGTAGCCGCGGCTTCGCGGTGGCCATCGACGAGAACCATGTCGGCCTGAGCGCGGTGTCGGCGCCAATCCACTCCGCCCCAGGCCACGTCGTCGGCTGCCTCACGCTCGCCGGGCTCACCAGCACGTTCAGCCGCGAGTCGGTGCATGCCGCCGGCCAAGTGCTCAAGATGACGGCGGACCTTTTTTCGCTCGGCTCCTCGGCGGTGCGCGCGATCGCAGCGTTCGCGGGACGCGAGGCGGGGGAGCGCACGTGGGAGTGAAGCCGGGCAAGGCGTTCGACGGTCCGCTCAAGGGGCTGCGCGTCATCGACGCCGGGCAGATGATCGCAGCGCCGCTCGCTTGCACGCTGCTCGCCGACATGGGCGCGGATGTGATCAAAGTCGAGCATCCGACGCAGGGCGACGCAATGCGCGCGCGCCCTCCCGAGAAGGACGGCAAGTCGCTGTGGTGGAAGATGATTGACCGCAACAAACGCAACATCACGCTCAATCTGTCCAAGCCCGAAGGCCAAGCGCTTCTCAAGCGCCTGGCGAAGGACGCAGATATTGTCGTGGAGAACTACCGTCCGGGAACCTTCGAGCGCTGGGGCCTTGGCTACGCGGCGCTCGCGAAAGAGAACCCCGGCCTCGTGCTGGTGCGCGTCTCGGGCTACGGGCAGACGGGGCCGTACGCCTCGCGCGGCGGCTACGGCACGGTCGCCGAGGCTTTTTCCGGCGTGCCCTCCTTCACCGGATTCCCCGACGGGCCGCCGACCCTGACCTCCTCCTTCGCGATGGCCGATTCGCTCGCCGCCACGTTCGGCGCGATGGGCGCGATGTTCGCCCTTTACGAGCGCGACCAGGGCGGCTCGGGCAAGGGGCAGGAAATCGACGTGAGCCTGTACGAGCCGCTCTTCCGGTTGGTGGAGTTCCAGGTCATCGCCTACGACCAGCTGGGTCTGGTGCGCGAGCGCATCGGCAACCGCTCGATCACCGACTCGCCGCGCAACGCCTACAAGACGCGCGACGGCCGCTACATCACCATCTCGGCGAGCACGCAGAAGAGCTTCGACCGGCTGGTGGAGGCGATGGGCATGGCGGAGCTTTCGCGCGACGAGCGCTTCACCGACGGCCTGCGCCGCCAGCGCCATGCGGACGAGCTCGACCTCATCATGGCGGGCTGGTTCCTGCGCCAGGATTTCGAGGCGGCGCTCGACATCCTCGAGCGCGGCGAGGTGGTAGCCGGGCCGATTCTCACCATCGCCGAGATCGTCAAGAACGAGCAGTACCTCGCGCGCAAGACCATCACCTCGGTGCCCGACGACGATTTCGGCGAGCTGCGCATGCAGAACGCGGTGCCGATCCTGTCGCGCACGCCGGGCAAGGTGCGCCATGCCGGCACCGCGCTGGGCGCCTGCAACCGCGAGATTTATTGCGGCGAGCTGGGCATGAGCGACGCCGAGCTCGAGCATCTGCGCGCAGCCGGCGTCGTCTGACCATGGATAGATAGGGAGAAGCGGCTTGCCCAAGGGAACATTCGAAGGCGTGTACATCGTCGGCGCGGGCCAGACCGCGTACGAGAAGAAGACCGAGAAGCACGTGCAGCGCCTCATCTGGGAGGCGAGCGACCTCGCGCTGCGCTCGGCGGGCCTGGGCTTCGGCGACGTCGACGGCCTGGGCCTTACCTGCTTCACGCTCGCGCCGGAGAACGTGACCACGGTGGCCGAGCACCTCGGGCTGCAATGCCGCTGGCTATGCCACGGCATGTTCGGCGGTGCCTCGGGCATCAGCGGCATGCTGCATGCCGCGCGCGCCATCCAGGCCGGCGATGCGTCGGTCGTGGTGATCGTCGCCGCCGACGCGTTCGACGTGTCCTCGCACATGAGCATGAACCGCGGCGCCGGCCAGCACGACTACATGGGGCCGTGGGGCTACGGCGCGGCGAACGGCGTCTTCGCCATGCAGACTCGCCTCTACATGGAGAAGTTCGGCGCGAGGCGCGAGGACTTCGGGCGCCTGTGCATTGCCCAGCGCAGCAACGCGCTGCTCAATCCGAACGCGCTCCTGCGCACGCCGCTCACCATGGACCAGTACCTCAATGCGCGCGAAATCGCCGACCCGCTGCGCCTCTACGACTGCGTGCTGCCCTGTTGCGGCGCCGATGCGATCGTGCTCGCGAGCGAGGAAGTCGCCGCGCGCCTTGCGGCGCCCAAAGTGAGGATCCTCGGCGCCGGCGAGATCCACAATTACCCCGCGCACGATCTCTACGCCTTGAGCGCGGGATGGGAAACATTCCGCGAGCGCATGTGGGCGCAGGCGGGCTGCGGCCCGGGCGACGTCGATTTCGTGCAGCTCTACGACGACTACCCGGTGATGGAGTTCGTCCAACTCGAAGGCATGGGCCTCGCCGAGCGCGGCAAGGCCGCGCATCTCATCCGCGACAACGATTGCACTGTGCGCGGCACGCTGCCGATCAACACCGGCGGCGGCCAGCTCTCGGCCGGCCAGTGCGGCGCGAGCGGGGGGATGATCGGCATGTACGAGGCGGTGACGCAGCTTCGCGGCGAGGCCGGCGCGCGGCAGGTGCCGGAGGCGCGCCGCGGCCTGGTCTCGGGATACGGCGCCGTGTCCTATGGACGCGGCCTCTCGGCGAGCGCCTGCGTGCTCGGCCGCGCCTAGGAAAACCGCCATGGACAAGAACGCCAAGCCGCTGCCGCGCCTCAACGCCATCAACCGCCCGTTCTTCGAGGCCTGCAAGGAGGATCGTCTAGTGCTCCAGCGCTGCAAGGCGCAGGCTTGCGGCCGGTACATCTACTTTCCGCGTGTGTGCTGCCCACATTGCCAGGGCGGCGAGCTTGAATGGGTCGAAGCTTCGGGAGCGGGCACCATTGTCACCTACACCGTGGTGCACCGGCCTAACCACCCGAGCTTTTTTCCGGAGGCGCCCTACTACTTCATCGCGGTGCGCCTGCGCGAGGGGCCGCTGATGTACAGTCGGCTCGCCGAGCGCCCGGACCCGGCGCTCGAGCTCATCGGTGCCGCCGTGCAGGTGAGCTTCGTCGCGCACGGCGAG
>JBEBGK010000314.1:0-5193 GCA_040081515.1 Chthoniobacteraceae bacterium | reverse complement strand
GGATGTCGAACATGTCAAAGATGCCCGGCGGAAACTCGGCCTTGAGTGTCGTGTGATACGCAAGCGATCCGCTCTTCACGAGCTCACGAATCTTCTCCGCGATAGCATCGCCGATGCCCTCGATGTCCGCGAATTTGTCCTCCTCCGCAGTGCGCTTCAGGTTTCCTGTGAAAGTCTCAATGGCGCGCGCCGCGTTTCGGTAGGCTCGAATCTTGAAGGGGTTCTCGCCTTTGAGCTCCAGCATCATGGCGATGTCCTCGAGAGTCTCGGCGACCTGATCTTTTGTGACGTCCGGCATTGGCGCTGAGCGTAGCGGACGGATATTCGACGGGGCAAGCAGCGTCGGGCGGCCCGGCTGGCGTCTCCTAGACACCGGTCCGCCGGAGCTGCCTCCGGAGGACCCACCAGAGGATCACCAGCAGGGCGAGCGATGAGGCCAGCAGCAGCGCGCCGTTGCGGATATAGACGCTGGTTGCGATCCCGCCTTTCGCGGTACCGAGCGAAAAGTGGTACTTCTTCGGGCTGAAGAAGACGTTGATCCGGTAGTTGCGACGATAGTCGTCCTGCTCGGTCTCGGCCTTGTCCACCATGTCGGTGATCTTCTGATTCGTGTAAAGCTGGGCGGCTGTGACGCCGTAAACGGTTGTCCGGAAGTCGGCCTTGGTTGGAATCCTGCCCGCGATGATCTGGTCCACCTTGCGCAATCGCTTGTCGATCTCCCTGGCGGTTCCCGCCTCGAGGCCGCTGAGTTGAGCGAGCGTATCCTTCAGGTCATCGAGGCGCTCGTCGTCATCCTCGGTGCGCGGCGCCAGAGCCTTGATTCGCGCGACCTGCTTTTCGAGTGGCTCCAGCCCGTCCCGGTCGCGCGGGTTCTTCATCGCCTGGGCACGGAGAGCGGCTTCCGCCGCGGCGAGCATCGTCTCCTTTTGCTCCGGAGTCGGACGTGCGGCGAGTTCCTCGATCTGGCGCTGGAGACGCTGCTGGCGGATCGCGAGCGGGTTCAGCTTTGCCTGCGCGACCACCATCGCCTCGTAGCTGTAGTGCGTGGCGACAAACCGGCTGATGGCCGGGACGCGCAGCTTCTTGTCGCCTTCCATGTCCGTCGGCTGCTTCTTCGCGGCGAACCATCGCTGGAAGACGTACAACATGTCCGGGTCGCGGTTCATCTCCTCGTACTTGATCAGAGCGCCGCCGAAGATGAGCTGAGGGATGAGGATGAGCGGCACGAGCGTCGCTCCTGTCTTGGAATTTGGAACGAGCGCGGACACGAGCAGGCCGAGCGAGATGCCGCTGATGGCTGTGAGAAACGTCCACGTAAAGTAGATCCAGAACATCCCGCGAATCTCGAGGATCGCATTCCCGAGCACGACGAAGAGGGCGCACTGGATCGCGGAGAACACGCAAAGCGTGAGAAACTTCGCCGCGACGTAGTAGCCCACGCGCACGTCGAGGTTCCGTTCGCGCTGGAGGATGTTCCGGTCGCGGATGATGTCCTCCACGCTGTTCATCAGCGCGAGGAAAAGCGCGACCAGCAGGCTGATGAAGATGTAGGTCGGGATGTGAAAGGCGGATGCGAAAATGTACGGGCGATCGCTTTCCTCGGTGAAATAGAGCGCCCAGGCGACGACGAAGGCGAGCAGGGGCGGCGCAAGCAGAGTGACCAGAAGGCTGGCGACGTTCCGGAGCTTCGACAGAAATGCACGACGAAGCAGCACATGGAAATGCAGCCACTCCTCGCGCCATCGAAGCTTCCTCGGCGCGGGCTGGCGCCGGATCTCGGGAGCCGCAGGCAGGGCTGGGGCTGGCCCGGGTGCCTGCCGCTTGAGTGACACCTGTTTCATCTCCTGCGTCAGCCGGTACGTTTCGTAGCGGTCGCGCCAGAAGTCCGAGGAAAATCTCCGGGCCGGGATCAGCTGGCCGTTGGAGCCCTCCTCGAGGATCAAATCCCCGCTGAGGTCGTGCAGCGGCGTCTCGAGGATGTCGAAGCAAAACTCCGGGCTGCCGCCCTCCGCCTTCGCACCTCGCGCGGCGGTGACGTTTTCCTCGATCGCCGCGTCGGCGAAATAGTCCATCATCTCGTCGGGCGAGCCGCTGAAGACGAGCTTGCCGCCGCGGTCGAGCAGCACGGCTTTGTTGAAGAGGTGGAACAGGCGGGCGCTCGGCTGGTGGATGACCACGAGGACGATCTTGTTGTGCGAGAGGCCGCGGATGATGTCGATGACGTGTTCGCTGTCCTTCGAGCTGAGGCCGCTGGTGGGCTCGTCGAACAGGAAAATGTCCGCGGGGCTGATCATATCGAGGCCGATGTTCAGCCGTTTTCGCTCGCCGCCGGAGAGGGTCTTCTTCTCGGGTGAACCGACGATCACATCGCGCCGTTCGCTGAGGCCCAGTTCCACCAGGCGGCTTCCGATCCGGCGCGCCCGGTCGCTCGTGCTCAGGTGCGGCGAGCGGAGCGCCGTCGCGTAGTTGAGGTTCTCCTCGACCGTCAGGTGGTCGTCGAACGCGTCGTCCTGCGGGATGTAGGCGATGAAGCGTTTGAATTCATCCAGGTTGCCGTAAAGATCCTGCCCGTTGAGGAGGATCTGACCCCGCGACGGGGGGAGACGCCCCGCGATGGCGCGGAGCAGCGTGCTCTTGCCGGAGCCGCTTCCGCCCATGACGCAGACGACGTCGCCGCGGTTAAAAGTGAAATTGATACCGTCGAGCGCCGTCACGTGGCCGCCGAAGTGGCAGGTGACATCCCGCAGTTCGAGGCTCGAGATGATGTTCCGTTCCTCCTCGATGATCCGCTCGGCGAAATCGCACCGCAGCCCCTGGCCGGCATCGATCCGGATGAAGTCGCCGTCCTTCAGATCGCAAGTGCCGCCGACGGGCACGATCCTCTCGCCGACCGCGACCGGACGGTCTGCGGCGATCACATCGAGCTTGCCCACCTTGTTGTCGTAGTCGCAGTGAACCTTCAGCAGCACCTCCCCCGAAGTGCCCGGCGACAGCAGGATGTCGTCCACCTCGAGGCGGCTCGGGTTGTTCGAGACGGCGTAGGTGCTCTTGTAGCTCTTGAGGTGAAAGCGCACGCCCAGAGCGCGGGCGCGGCGGCGAAGATCCGCGAGCGTGAGCTCGGCGCTGTTGTGGAAGATGATGCGATCCTCCTGCGTCGCGTTCAGCATCGTCCCTGCGCGGAGGCTCACCCCGTTGAGAAGCGCGTCCACGTCCGCAAGTGCGCGCACCTGGACCTTCAGTCCGAAGCGCACCTCGAGGACGCTGTTCCGGGTGCGCACTCGCGAGAGCTCGACCTCGTCGTTGTCGTTGATTTCCAGATAGACATGCGTCAGGAAGACGCCCTTCTTCGCGTTGAAAAAGGAAATGATGTCCTCGTACGTGAGTACCTGTTCGTCGAGGATCACCCGCTGGCCGGAGTAGATGCGGGAGAATGCGCCCGGTGCGAGCGGCCGGCCCCGCATATAGACGGGGCGCGGGCCGGCGTTCTTGAGGAGCGTGAGCGCGTGGTAGCGGAATGCGATCAGCCGTTCGCCGGGCCGGAGGCTTTTCAGCCAGACGTCGGCCTGCGCGTCCCTGCCGAAGGTCAGGACCTCGAGCGGCAGTTCCCCCGTCTGGGTGACGCTTGCGTCCGCCTTTTCGCCCGCCTGCAACTGGTGGACGATCTCGATCGCCTGTGCCGCCATGCCGAGGCGATCCATGAAGCCGTAGAAGGCGGGCATCTGTTCGTCCCGCTTCTCGGAGCGCGCGATGATGTCGTAGAGCTGCACGCCTAGGACGACCTTTTGCTCGGCAGAGAGCATCCTGCTGAGGCGGTCCGCCATTGAATTCAGATCCTGCTGCTGGCCGAGCGCCTCCCGGAACTGGCGACGCATGTCCTCATACACGCCCCCGGGAAACCCGTGCCGCAGCAGCCCGAGAACGGTGTCCACTTCCTCCTCGACGACCTCGCCGGCGGTCTTCGAGAAGCCGGCGAGCACCTGAATCACGAGGGGAAAAAGGCTCTGCTCCTCGACAGGCCGCGGCTTGCCCGTCAGCCGGCGCCAGCCGCGGGAGAAAAACCGCCTGACCAGCCGCACAGGCGGGAGAATTGCTCCCCGAATCATGGACGGTTCGTTGCGGGCTCCGTTGGCAGTGCTGCTCATTCGTGTATGCACCCTACCGGAGGCGGGCGCGCTTATGGACTATCACCGCAAGTGCGGCGGTGTCCACATCACTGCGGCTCGATCAAAATCTCAGGCCTCGGGCGGGACGGCGTGCCTCGCGCCGGATGGTGCCGGCCGGGCGCCCACATGCCGCCACGCACCGGCGCCGGGCTCCGCCGCCCCTCGTGGCGCCCCCCGCTTCTCCTCAAAAACCGCGACCCCGATGACGCCGGCATTGGTCGCGTGGCCGTGCCGCCGATGGCTGTAGCTCTCAAACATGGAACCGAACCGGAACGCCGCGACGCTGCTGCTGCTCGTGCGAAATCCCTCGATCGCCACGCTCTCGAATGGCGCCAGCAGGTAGCCCCGCTTTTTCAGCGACGCGGCCTCGCCGTCGATGATGTCGAGGCCGTCCATGCTCACGACCGCCTCCACAGGCCGGCGGCTCTCATTCTTCACCACGATTTCGTAGCGGCCGCCCGATTCGCCGACCGCGAATCTTCGTCCCTTCGACTCGTGGCATTCCAGCCATTCGCCATTGCCATTTCGCAGGGCCATCCGCAGCCGGCCGCCCGCGCACAACTGCATCCCGTCGGCTCTTTTCGATTCGCGGCCGAGGTAGTCGAGCATCGCATTCACGCCCTCGCGATCATTGTAGTAAAGACGATCCTCGGTCGCCGGGCGTCCGCTCCCGGCCCGCGTGAAGGGGGCCCGCTCGACCCAGGATTCACGCTGCTCGCCCCATGCCGTGCCGACCCCCGGCCTCTCCATCGCGGGACGAAATGGCCCGTGCCGCGCCGCTTCGTCCGGCTTCGTCTGGCGCGAAGCACATCCGCCGAGCAGGACGGCTGCGATCAGGGCGGTGGCTGGGGCGGTGTTCATCGCTTGTGATTCTGCACGACTCCGCGCCAAAAGGCAGGAAACTCTGCGAGGAGTTTTTCGATCGCGTCCCGCTCCGCCGCGGAGCGTGCGCGTTCGATCACGCCCTCGCTGCCCCATGCCATCGTCAGCCCGGAGCGCGCGCGGCTTTGCTCCAGCGCGCCGTAAACGT
>JBEBGK010000313.1:0-5204 GCA_040081515.1 Chthoniobacteraceae bacterium | reverse complement strand
CCGCTGCGGAAAATGTAGTGCAGAAAACCGACGCCTGAACAACGCGGCTCCTCTGATGACCGCGCCACAATGGCCCGCGAGCTGCGGAACTTGGGTTAAAGACACACTCCGCTCAGGCACCTCACGACTCTTGAAGCAACGGGGTCAGACGGCGGTCAAGGACTGGATACACTCGGCGAGACCTGCGGCCGTAAGGACAGCCTCCCTCGCAATTGGCGTGTCTTGCAGATAGCGGCTCGGGATCGTCGTATTCGTGAGCAGCATCACCTTCAGATTGTCGCCAGTGGCTGGGAAGCCGATCAACGCTTCCAAGCTCCGTGGATTTTGCTGAAGCCAATGAAAGCGGCGCATGTGAACGCCAAGGTCATCCTCAGCCTCGCCTTTGAATCGCTTCAACTGCTCGACGATTTCTCCGATGGTGCGCGCCATTTGCAGTCGCTTGCATTCGATCACGAGCACGATGCGCAGAGTAGCGTTCCACGCCAGCACATCGACATCGCCGAGTCCCTCCGGCGCACCGAAGCGCGACATTTGTGCTGATGCCTCCGCGCGCCAGCCCAGCTTCTCCACTTCGGCTGCCATCTCCCGATTGAAGCGATGCCCTCGCTCATTGTTCGCGGCACCGATCCAAGCGCGCATCTCGGCGCTCAGGAAAAAGTCGTTTGGAAAATCTCCCGTGTAGGCACTCATCATCACGTATCGGAACCCCTCATCCATGAGTCCCGGCGCGAAGATGATCGTCGCGTCCGCGGCATCATCCACCCGAACAAGAGGCCGCGAGTAGAGCGACAACCGACGACGGAAGCGCCAAGGATACCAGTCCCGACTACGAAAAGGCGCGGGCTTCGGATCATCCCAACGCGGTCGGCGAGTGAGCGAAAACTCGCTGAGAAAGCGCCGGCTCTCGTCCGGTGTCAGGCCGCACTCTTTCGCCAGGCAGGAGATGACTTCGCTTTCCTTCACGGACATGACTACCGCTTTGGCTTTGTAGGCGAGATCGCCGAGGGCCGCTTTGGCTTCGATCACCTGCAACGGAGTCAGGCCGAACTCTGCCCGGAAGGCGGCGGCGAAAGGTTCAGGGATCTCAGGGCCGTCAGTGGGCGTAGTTTTACGCTCGAAGTGCTCCGCGTATCGCTCGGCGGACGAGATGAAGCCATCGTTGAAATGCCCGCCAAGATAAGGGGAGACGACTTCCCGTAGAAAGGTCATGTCCGACAGAAACTCGCCGCTGGCGGTGAGTTCCACACGCGGCGACGCGAATCCCGAGCGAACGGCATCGGAGATGTGTGCGGTGACGATCAGTAGCTCGATCTCCGCGAGCAGCGCATCGAAGTCTTCACGGCTGCAAACCCGACCGCCAGTTGTTGGACAGGTGCAGACGGTCATCTCGGCGAGGACGCGTGACGCGATGGCGGCGATGCTGCGTTCGCTTTCCCTATGCAGTGCCCGCTTCTTCACCGTCTCAGCATCCTCGTGCCAGGCCAGCAGAGCCTGAGCGCTGATGTGCCATTGGTCTTCGTCCACTGCGAGCGCCTCGATGTTGCGGAGGCTGCGCACGATCGTGGAGCGGCAATCCAGCGCTTGTAGGCGTCCGCGGATGCGCCGCCAGATGAAATCGACTGCCTCCCTGAAAAATTCACCAGCCGCCTTCGCGTCGGCAGGCGGTTCTGCCGATGGCCAAAAACCCCGGACGATTCCGAGGCGGCTGGTAGCCTGGTCCTCTTCGCAGATGAAGCGCGGCTGAACGCGTCCTTCCAACCGCGCATGGATGCGAAACTCACCCGCCGGAAGGATATGAAAAAAGCGGGCTTCGGTGTTCGGCATCACGCGGGCCACGATCTCCTTTGCACGGTGACGCGTGATCCGCTGCCCGGCGATGGTCGCCGCTCCGACGCAAATCGCCATCAGCAGCTCGCGTTCGCCATCATTCACGGCACGTTGAACGGTCTGGAGAAAACTCGCCGGCACTTTGAGCCAGACCACGCGCTTGGCAGGATCTCCGCCGACCTTTGGCAGTTGCACGTCTGCGTCGGGCACGTTGGGCATTTGCAGTTCGGTCCACGTCTCGATGCCCTCGATTTCGAGGAAGACGTGAATTGAGCCGGGCGGCAGGCGCGGCAACTCTTCTTCGAGGACGAAGGCGAATCGCCCCATCCAGTTCAGCAATCCGTCCCAGACCCGGAAGTGGATGTCTGCTGACACCTTCCGGGATCGGTCCGGCTGGCTTTCCATCCACCAGCCTCGCTTCGCGGTCTCCACGACGCCGCACAGATGCCCGTCTCTCGCCCGTTCACTGCTCGCGTAGATTGGCCGTTGCTCCGAATCATCGAAGAACGAGCGCATCGCCATGCGCTTCACCTCCATCCATCGTTCGCCGTAGGCGATGCCGTGGACATCGTAGCCGCCGCGCAGAGCCTGACGCAGCGGAGCCACTGCCGACGGAGTGACGCCGAAGGCCAAATTCTCCGCGGGAAACGGCACCTGCGGCGGAATCAACCGATAGCCCCACTGACGCCAGTGAGCGAAGAGGTTGAAGTCACCGTTGCCATTGAAAATCTGCACGCCGCCTTCGAGCAGTCGCCGCCGCTCGCGGATGAGTTTCCAAAGTCGAAGCAGCGAGATGCGTTCGACCCAGCCGAGTGAGGAAAAATCGGAGAGCGAAAAAACGAGCAATTCCCAGCCGGGCATCATGTCTTCCAGCAGCAGGTGAAAGCCGCGCCCGATGCCACCCATGACGACAATGAGCAGGCCGCCCGCGAAGCCGGGCTGATTGAGGGAAACCTTCAGGATGCACTCACGGAGATAGGCGTTGAGCGCCCGCATAGTCGCCGGCTCGAACTCGCGGCAGCTCGCCATGCCGTCGCGCAACACGGCTTCGAGGTCGTCGTGGAGCAGGACAATGAGCGCGAGTTTGTCGTCGTCGAATTTGTCCACGATGACATCGCAGCAGGTCAGCGTCGCCGGGCGCTTCGGCAGTTCCGTGGCGGCAGCTTTCACTTTCATCGTGCCGAGGGCTTCATTGAAGGTTCGGTCGCCCTGCTTTATGCGAAGCATCATCTTGAGCCCGTCGAGTTGCCGATCTTGCTGGAGAAAGCGCAGAACGTGTCGGATGGCGGCGTTCGTCACGGCGGAGGGGAGCGCCAGTAGCCAGCCGCCACGCACCCGGCAGGTGGGATGCCGCTCAAGCAGCGATTGGCCGAGCGTGGCCGCAGCCAGTTCGGCGTGCTTCTCGTCGGGAAGCACGAACGGCGCGAGCGATTCCGCGGAGATCCCGAGCTGGCGCAGGTCTTCGCCGGTGAAGACGACGGCTCTCGCGCGGGCGGAAAGCAATTCGTCGTCCGGCACGGCGATGTCCTTCTGCGGATTGCCGCCGCCGAGCGTGCCGCGTGGGAGCCCGCAGCGAGCGGCGAGCGTTTCGCTGAGCAGGAGCAGCGCATCGAGTTCACGGCGCAACCGAGCATAGGGGCCGGTCTTCGGCATCGTCCCGACGCAATCGAGGATTTCCTGGAGCCAGAAGTCGTTGCCGATCCAATTCCCTTGAAAGATGCGGCGATTGCCCTCGGCGGTGACGACGTTGGTCACGAAGGCATCCTCTGGCGGGTCTTCGGCGGGACGCAGGTCGGCCTTGCCGAGATAGTCGTTTAGCCAGCGAGCGACGATTGCCCTACTCGTCGCGCTGTCTCCTCGGCAATGCACCAGCGCAAGGTGGAGCAAGGCTTCTAACCGCAACGTGTGGGTCTGCAACGACGGCTCGGTAAGCAGCGCGGCGGCAACTGTCACAACTTGATTGCGGTCGTACATGGCGAGGTCAACCGCAAGCGGATGTGATGCGGCTGCGATGCTGGGCAAGTGCGAGGCGCGACGCAGGAATTCCATCGTCGCACCTTGTACAGAGTGGTCGCGGTCGAAATCGTCTGGCATTGGATGCGACTATCTTAAAGTGCAGAGGAACACGCGCATTCTTCGTAAACTCACAGACATGGAAACCAGCCGAGCATGTCACGCGGCCATCCATGAACCTTCACGGGAGCAATTGCCATGTCCCGATTTGCCGGGCACCGCCGTACCCGCGCGGCAGGTTCGCTTTCAGAGGCAACGCGCCTATGGCTCGCCGGGGGATGACAGGCAAGGATGCCTGTCCCACATTGTCCCGCCGGCTGCGCGCAAGAGGAGTGCTTTACCTTTCGCTCCCGCAGGACACGGGAGTCAGGGCGTGGCTGCCAGCCCTTCCGCCTGTGCCACGCTGCGCTGGTTCCCATCAAAGCTGAGCAACTCCGTGACCCCGAGTTTCAGTGCGTAAGCAAGGTGGAGAATATCCATCGCGCGGGCTCCGTGCCGCGGCGTGTGATCGATGGCGAGTTTCTCCGCGCGACTGATGACGCGCTCCCATTCCGCCGGGGCGACAATCCACAGTCCCTGATCGAGATCCAAGTCGAACGCCGCCAGCGCCGTTTGGGCGGCGATTTCGCTCAAGCCCAGCGGCTGGCCTTGCGCTTGCAGCCAGACCTTGAACAGAACGGCCTGCTGAAATTCGTAGCGCACGAGCGCAGAAATCAGGGGCGAATCCTGTGAGGAATCCACTTTCGCCAACGCCCGTGCGGAATCCGTGCGCGGAAAGTAGAAGGCGAAAAGGAAACTCGTGTCGGCAAAGGCGCTCACAATGGCCGCTGGCGCCGCAATTCTTCGAACTCCCCGTCCACAGACACCTGGCTGTTAAACGCATCCGGTCCCCACATTTTCAAAAACCGCGCGCGAAAGTCGGGCCGCGGACGATTCGCCGCGGAGGCAGGTTGCTTCCCGGCTTTGCGCGGCACCAGTTCGGCCACCTCGCGTCCATCGCGCACCACGGCGACGGATTCCCCGGAATCCAGATAGGCGTCGAGTTTATGCGGGTCGGCGTAGATTTCTTCGAGCGCGAGTGTTTTCACGACTCGGAGAAAGTGCCATCGATCGGGCGGGCGGGCAAGGCTCGTTTCGGCTCGTTTCGGCTCGTTTCGGGCGGGCGCGGTCCCGCAAACAACATGGCCCGCCCTCCGCGGACGGAGAGCGGGCCGATGTGGATGGCAGTCTGTGAAGGGCCTACTTTTTGCCGCGGACGGGGGACGCCTCGACGATCACTCCGGCGCTGGTGCACGTCCAGTAGAGCTTCCCGTTCTTGGCGACGGTGACATCCGTCGGCTCAGGGTCGCCCGCGTTCACGAGGG
>JBEBGK010000312.1:0-5205 GCA_040081515.1 Chthoniobacteraceae bacterium | reverse complement strand
GCGCGGCCGGGACGAGCCTGCTGGTGCGCGGATCGGGCATGGCCCCGGTCGATGCTCCGGCTGTGCGCCTGGACGTTGGTAATCCGCAAAAATCACGCTTTGAGGCAGAATTCCGCAGAGTGTTTGCGATGCCATCCGATTGGTTTTCCACAGATTCAGTGTGACCACAGAGGAACAGACCCCCTCACTCCCCGACGCCCGTCCCCGTTCTGACTGTCTCCGGTGCGGCGGGCGCGAAAGCAAATTCCAAGCGGACGGTGTTTTCGGGCCAATGACGAGCGGCAATCCGGGGTTGTCCTCGCGATGAAGCGCCCGTTCCTCCACGCATTGGCCGTTTTCACGGTGGCCGCCGCCTGTCTTGCGGCGAGCGGGAATGGGGCGGGCGCGGAGAAAACGGATCCGCCGCTGTGGTCGCTGCAGCCTGTGGTGAAACCGCCGCTCCCCACGGTGAAGCAGTCAGACTGGCCGGTGGCGCGCTCGGATCATTTCATCCTCGCCGAGATGGAGAAGAACGGCCTGCGCCCGAGTGCGGATGCGGACGCGGCGACGATGTTGCGGCGGCTGAGTTTTGACTTGATCGGATTGCCGCCGTCGCTCGCGGAGATCGCGGTTTTTGAAAAGGAGTGGAGCCAAAGCCCGCCCGATGCGATCGCGCACGCGGCGGATCGGCTGCTCGCATCGCCCGAATTCGGTCCGCGCTGGGGGCGGCACTGGCTGGACGTGGCGCGGTACGCGGAGTCGAGCGGCAACTCGCGCAACATGGCCTACGTGCTCGCGTGGCGGTATCGCAACTGGGTCGTGGATGAGTTCAACAAAAACACGCCGTTCAACAAATTCATCCGCCAGCAGATCGCAGGCGACTTGCTGCCTGCGGCCAGGCCGGAGGAACGCGATGAAAATCTGCTCGGCACGGGATTTCTCACCGTCGGCGTGAAGTCGCTCGGCGAGCAGGATGTCGTGCAGTACGAACTGAACATCGCCGACGATCAGATCGATGCGACGACCCGCGCCTTCCTCGGGCTCACGGTGAGCTGTGCGCGCTGCCATGATCACAAGTTCGATCCGATCCCGACGCGTGACTATTATGCGCTCGCGGGAATTTTTCGCAGTACGTCGCACCTCACCGGCGTGGAGACAAACAACCGCAAGGAGGAAGCCGACGGCATGGCACTCGGCCCGGATGGCATGAAGCGAAACGCCGCGGTGAAGGAGCACGCGAAGCAACTCGCGGACATGACGAAGGAGTACACCGACACGGCCAACAAGCGGAAGACGATGCGCGACGAACTGACGAAGGCGGGCATCGAACCCACGAAGGCAAAGCCCGCCGAGATGCCGCCCGCGATGGCGGAGAAACTCGCCACGCTCGTGACGCTCGACAAGAGCGTCGCGGACTACCAGACGCGGTTGAAAGAGATGAAGGAAAAAGCGCCTGTGCCGCCGCCGCTCGGCATGGCCGTGCAGGACAAGCCGAAGCCCGTGGACAGCCCTCTTTACTACAAAGGCGACGCGAAGAAGCCGCAGGACGCGGTGCCGCGCGGCGGGATCAGCGCGCTCGCGGTGGCGTTCCGTGCGGTTCCGCCGGGCGAGAGCGGCCGGCGCGAACTCGCGGACTGGATCGCAGCGCCCGAGAACCCGCTCACAGGCCGCGTGATCGTGAACCGCCTGTGGCAGCATCTTTTCGGTCGCGGCATCGTCGAGACGCCGGATGATTTCGGCGACATGGGCACGCGGCCCACGCACCCGGCGCTGCTCGATGATCTCGCGTTCCGCTTTGTGCGCGAAGGCTGGAACGTGAAGGCGCTCATCCGCGAACTGGTCACGAGCCGCGCGTATCGAATGAGTTCGCAGTCCTCCGCGGTCGGCGCGCAGAAAGATCCCACAAACACGCTGCTCTGGCGCATGAACCGCAAGCCGCTCGAAGCGGAGCCGCTGCGCGATGCGCTGCTCGAACTCGGCGGGACTCTGGATCGCGCGCAACTCATCGGCAGCCAGGTCGCGACGCGCTCGGAGCCTATCACACCGCAAGGGCGCGAGCTGGGCCGCAGGGGTCTGTTTGACGAAGTGCCGGACGAACCGACGCGCCGCAGCATTTACCTGCCGGTCCTCCGTGCGCAGGCGAATCCGGCGATGCAGTGCTTCGACGTGGCCGATCCGAACCTCGTCATCGGCCAGCGGCGCGCGACGATCGTGCCGGCGCAGGCGCTCTTCCTCATGAATAGCGAGATGGTGATGAAGCAGGCACAAGGCCTCGCCGCACGCTTGCTCGCCGAGCCGGGGACACCCGACGCGCGCATCGCGAAGGCGTGGCGCATGTGCTTCACCCGCGAGCCATCCGCGAACGAGGCGAAGCTTTTGCACGCAACCATCGCCGCCACTCCCGACGATCCCGCGGTCTGGACGCGGGTCTGCCAGACGCTGATGATGAAAGGCGAATTCCGCATCCTCGAATGAACCCGACTCTTCTCTCCCGTCGCGATATTCTCCGCAGCGCCGCCGCCGGTTTCGGCTGGTTCGCGTTCAACGGAATGCACGGTGCCAACGCTGCGCCGATCAATCCGCTCGCACCCGTCGCGCCGCATTTCCGGCCACGGGCCAAGCGCGTGATCTTCCTGTTCATGTCCGGCGGGCCTTCGCAGGTGGACACGTTCGACTACAAGCCGGAGCTGACGAAGAAGCACAACGTGAAGGTCGGCACCGCCGCTGACGGCCCCGTGCTGTTCCAGTCGCCGTGGGAGTTTCGCGCGCGCGGGAAGAGCGGGCTGCCCGTCTCCGATCTGCTTCCGCACATCGCACAGCACGCGGATGACCTGTGCGTGATCAACTCGATGCACACCGACCACAACGCGCATCCGCAGGCCATCCTGCAGATGAACACGGGCAGCTTCCTTTTTGCGCGTCCGAGCGTCGGCTCGTGGGTCACGTATGGGCTCGGCACGGAAAATCAGAACCTGCCCGGCTTCATCACGATCAGCCCCGATTTCGCCGGAGGCGGTGCGCTCAAACACAGCAGCGGCTTCCTGCCCGCCGCGTGCGCGGGCACTCCGATCGGCAACGGCAACGGCAATGGCACAGGACCGCAATCGCTCAAGGATTACAGAATGCCCTTTATGCAAAACGCGCAGCTCGACGCGAAGGCGCAGCGGGACCAGCTAGACTTGCTCGCGAAGCTGAACGCCGAGCACCTGCGCAACGATCCGACGAACGATGCCATCGAGGGCATCATGCAATCCGCGGAACTCGCCTTCAAGATGCAGCGCGAGGCGCCCGAGGTGATGAGCATCGCAAAGGAACCGCCGAAGACGCTCGAACTTTACGGCATCGGCGACGGCAAGCCGACGGATCACTTCGGTCGCGCTTGCCTAATGGCCCGGCGGTTCTGCGAAGCCGGCGTGCGATTCGTGCAGGTGAACCACGCATTTTGGGACGACCACACGGAGATCGTGAAGAACCACCCGAAGCACGCGCTCGAAACCGATCAGCCCGTCGGCGCGCTGCTAGCCGATCTCAAGCAGCGCGGCCTGCTCGATGACACGCTGGTGCTCTGGGGCGGCGAGTTCGGCCGCCCGCCGCTGCTCAACAAAAACAAGGGCCGCGACCACAATAACGTGGGCTTCTCGATGTTCCTCGCCGGCGGCGGCACGCGCGGCGGCATCCGCTATGGCAGCACCGACGAGACGGGCGCGAGAGCAGAGCAGGACAAAGTCCACCTGCACGATCTGCACGCGACGATGCTCCACCTCCTCGGCCTCGATCACGAGCGGCTCACGTATCGCTATGCCGGCCGCGACTTCCGCCTCACCGATGTCTCGGGCGATGTCGTGAAGGGACTGCTGGCGTAAGCCTACTTCATCAGCTCCGCCAGCTTCGGCGAAATCGCGTCGGCCCAGATCTCATATCCTTTCGCCGAGAGATGGAGGAAGTCCGGCATGATTTCCTTCGTCAGGGTCCCATCCGGCTGGAGGAATTTCGCGCCGATATCGAGGAAGAACACGCTCTTGCCGTCATGGAGCTTCTGGATGGTTGCGTTGACCTGCTGGAGTTTCTCGCGCTGGGCATTCGGCTTTTCTCCCCGCGGAAAAACAGCGAGCAGCAGCACCTTTGTCTTCGGGGACTTTTCCCGGATGGTCTCGACGATCTTCGTCACGCCCTTCGCGATCCTGTCCGCCGGGTCTGACCCGGAATTGTTCGTGCCGATCATCAGCACGGCCACTTTCGGATGAATGCCGTCGAGTTCCCCGTTCTCGATGCGCCAGAGGACGTGCTGCGTCCGGTCACCGCCGATGCCGAAATTTGCGGGCTTGTAGGCGCCAAACGCCTTTTCCCACGTCGCCTTCTGTCCATTCCACCCTGCGGTGATGGAATCCCCGAGGAACAGGAGCCGGGTGTCGCCCTTCTTCGCGATGGCGACGAAGTTCTCATGCGACTTGATGAAGCCGGCGTTCGGCTTGCCGTCGGGTCCGAGTTTCGGTGCGGCGACGTCCGGTGGCTGGGGAGGCAATTTCACGGCGGGCGCCGCGGGCTTCGCCGGAGCCGGTGCTGCCGGAGCCGCGGGTTTGTTCTCGGCGAAGGTGGTGGATCCGGCGAGCAGGATGGCGAGGGCGATTGAGGGCGCGAGGTTTTTCATGGGTGGATGATGATTTGGGCCGCAAGGATAGGGATGGGCCATGTGGAATGACAATCATTTCAACCACCCACGAGAGGCAGCGGGGAATCGATCCCGACCTTGACTTGCCGCGGGTCGGCTACTAATCCACGGCGATGTCTAACTCCCGAATCCCGACACTTCAGCAACTCAAGAGGGGCATGGTCATCGCAGAGCAAATCGCCAGACTCGAAGCCGAGATGGCAGCGATCTTGGGAGGAGCCCCCGCAGCGCGATCCTCCACGAAAGCAGCAGCGGCTTCGGGCAGTAAGGGACCGAAGGTCCGGAAAAAGAACCGGCTTTCGGCAGCGGCGCGCGAGCGAATCGCAGCCGCGCAACGCGCACGATGGGCCAAGCTGAAGGCAAAGAAGACCCCAGCCAAGCCAGCCAAGCCGGCGAAGAAAAAGCGGAAGCTCACTCCCGAAGGCCGGGCAAAACTGGCGGCCCTGATGAAGGCCCGTTGGGCAGCAAAGAAGAAAGGCGCCGCTGATTCCGCTCCGGCTGCGAGTTAGCCGGGCGGCGGCGGGAGATTGCAATCTGCAGTGCCCCGGCGCTGGAGG
>JBEBGK010000311.1:0-5212 GCA_040081515.1 Chthoniobacteraceae bacterium | reverse complement strand
TACGTGCACCAGCACGCCGACTGGGCCGCGATGTTCACTTTCGAGGCCGAGCCGCTTGCGTGGGGCATCATCGTCTATGGGCTCGCGGCGAGCGTGCTGCCGGTGTGGCTGCTGCTCGCGCCGCGCGATTACCTCAGCACGTTCATGAAGCTCGGCACCATCGGGGCGCTGGCTGTCGGCGTCCTGCTCGTGCTGCCGGAGATGCACATGCCGGCATTGACGAAATTCGTGGACGGCTCCGGGCTGGTCTTCAGCGGGAAGCTGTTTCCGTTCTGCTTCATCACGATCGCCTGCGGCGCGATCAGCGGATTTCACACGCTCATATCGAGCGGCATCACCCCGAAGATCATCACCCGGGAGAGCTACGCGCGGCCGGTCGGCTACGGCGCCATGTGCCTGGAATCGCTCGTCGCAATCATGGCGATGATCGCCGCATGCACGCTGGAGCCGGGCGTTTACCTGAGCATGAACATCAAGGGTGCGCCCGCGGAGGTCGTGGCGAAGGTACAGGCGTCGGGCATGACGGAGTTCGTCGCCGATCCGGACGCGCCGGGGAAATTCAAGCAGGGGCCTGTGGTCGTGAGCGAGGCGCGCATGGCGGCCCTCGCGAGTGAAGTGGGGGAGAAGTCCCTCTTCGGACGGACCGGCGGCGCGGCGACGCTGGCGGTCGGAATGGCGGGCATCTTCGGCAAGCTCACGCAAGGCCGCTGGATCGATCTCTGGTATCACTTCGCGATCATGTTCGAGGCATTGTTCATCCTGACGACCCTGGATGCCGGGACGCGCGTGGGGCGTTATCTTTTGCAGGATGCGCTCGGCCACGTGTGGAAGGGCTTCCGGGACACGCGGAACATTTTTGCGAACGTGATTGCGAGCGCGCTCATCGTCTTCGGCTGGGGATATTTTCTCATCCAGGGCGTCCGCGATCCGCTGGGCGGGGTGAATTCGCTGTGGCCGATCTTCGGGATCGCCAACCAGTTGCTTGCGTCGATCGCGCTTTGCATGGCGACGACCGTGCTGCTGAAGGTGGGCATCCGCTCGGCGCGCGAGGGTGGCGCGGGGACGCCGGCGTTTGCGCTGGTGACACTGGTGCCGCTCGCGTGGCTGATGGTTGTCTGTTTCACCGCCGGCTGGCAGAAGATTTACCACGTGGAAGCGGATCCCGGACGGCCCCGCGTGGGCTTCCTGCAGATTGCACGCGAACTGGAGGCGAAGGTCCCGGCTGCGGAACTGGCGCGGGTGACGGCGCAGGACGATGCCGCGCGCAAGACGGCAGGCAGGACGGTGAGGGAGCTGAAGGCGCAGATTTTCAACAACCGTCTGGATGCGGCTGTATCGGGCTCGTTCATGATTCTCGCCGGAGCGATCCTGCTGATCAGCATCGGGGAATGGATGAGGTTGCTGGGTGGTTCGCGGGAGCCGAGGCTCACCGAGACGGCGCCGGTGTGGCTGCCTGCCGACGCGATCGCGGAGAGCAAGCCTGTCAATATCATGGGCCTCGCCGCGCTTGGCTGCACGTTGGCGAGGGAACTTTCCGGCCAGGCCGCGATCGATCGGGAGAGGACGAGGCAGGAGGTGGCGGCCTGCGAGTGCGAAGCCGGGCCGCTGGAGGCGGGACGTCGCGCGAGTCCGCGGAAAAACGTCTATCTTTCCGTCAACGAGCGGAGATTCCGCACGGTGGATCGGTGCTGTTGATTTCGCGCATCGATCGCGAAGGAATCACCGTCCGCCATCAGGCGCGGGCTGCGCCTGGAGTGGCACGCCGGTGCGAAATACCGGCCGCTTCGGAGCGGCGTCGGAGGCGGATGCACTCCCTGCGGACACCGGAGCGGGGCGGTTTGAAGACATTCCGGCCATGGCCTCGACAAGCACCAGATGTTCGCGCGCATGCGGAAGGGTTTGATCCACGAACTTCCGGATCGTCACGTCATCGGACTTCGCGCCGAGTTCGTAGGCGCTGATGAGCTGTCGATCGACGTCGATGAATGCATCGAGGAGGGCCTTCTCGAGCTTGATGCCTTCGAGCGGCGCGACCTTTTCCGCGATGCGCTTCTCAGTGGCGGATTCGGTGTCGGGAATCTTGAGCTGCCGCATCTCGGCCACCGTGTTGAGGACGGCGGTTTGCGCAGCGAGCGTCTTCACGATGTCATCGCCGAATCCGCGGAGGGCGGGGTTCGAAGTGCGCGGGGTCTGCGTGGCGAGATAGCGGAGCGCCTTCCCGAGATCGACGGCCTGGGCCACGAAGACCATGTCTCTCCCTCCGAGATCGGAGCTGATGAGTTGCGATGGCGGCTTCGCGCTGTCCGACGCCACGGCCGGCTGCGCCGGAACCGCGGCCTTCGCGGGAACCGCCTGCGGCTTTTTCCGGGGCACCGCCGTCGCGATGGCGGCGGCGGAGAGGGCGATGGAGAAAATGAGCGTGCGCATGGACGACGGATGAATTCTGAAACGGAACGCTGGGCGTGCCGGCAGGCTGCGCGTCCTCCGCGCGGGAATCAAGCGAGCAGCGCGGCCAGCGTGTCGCTGACGATCTGGGGATTTGCCTTCCCCTGCGAGAGCTTGAGGACCTGGCCCTTGAGAAAATTAATGCTGCCCGTCTTGCCACCCTTGAATTCCGCAACGGCCTTCGGATTCGCCTCGATCACCTGCCGGCACAACGCCTCGATCGCGCCGGTGTCGCTCTCCTGCTTGATGCCCTTTTCCTGGACGATCACGGCGGCATCCTTTCCCGTGGCGAACATCTCCGCGAAGACTTCCCGGGCCTGCTTGCTGGAAATCGTGCCGCCTTTCACGAGCGCCACCAGATCGCGCAACTGCAACGGACGGATCGGGCAGTCGGCGATGGATTTCTCCTGATTCGCGAGCGAGCTGAGCAGGTCGTTGATGACCCAGTTTGCGACCGCCTTTGTGTCCGCGGCATCCTTCGCGGCGGCCTCGAACCACTCGGCAAGTTCCCTTCCGCTTGCGAGCACGCTCGCATCGTAGCTGGTCACGCCGAACTGCTGCACGAACCGGTCGCGCTTTTCGCCGGGAAGTTCCGGCCGCCGCGTGCGGACTTCCGGCATGAAAACGGAGGTATTCACCGGGAGGAGATCCGGGTCGGGAAAATACCGGTAGTCGTGCGCGCTTTCCTTCGTCCGCATCTCGAAGGTCTGTCCCGCGGCGTCATCCCACCGCCGGGTGCTCTGGATCAGGCGTTCGCCACGGGCGACGCAGCCCTTCTGCCGCTCGATCTCGTAGGCGACCGCGCGGCGCACGGCGGAGATGGAATTCATGTTCTTGATCTCGATCTTCGTGCCCAGCTCGGCCTGCCCTTCGGGGCGGACGGAGACGTTGCAGTCGCAGCGGAGCTGGCCCTTCTCCATGTCGGCATCGCTCACGCCTCCGTAAATGAGGATCTGCTGCAGGCTGGTGAGATAGGCGAAGGCCTCCTCGGGCGTTTCGATGTCCGGCTCGCTCACGATCTCCATCAACGGCGTTCCGGCGCGGTTGAAATCGATGCCGGAGCTCGTCTCGAAATGCGTGGACTTGGCGACATCCTCTTCGAGATGGATGCGTGTGAGGCGCACGACCTTGCTGTGCTCCGCGATGCTCTTCTGCACGTCCTTCGGATAGGCGAACTGGTGCAGCGGCACCCCGCCGCCGATGCAGATCGGCATGTCGTACTGCGTGATCTGGTAATTTTTCGGCATGTCCGGGTAGAAATAATTCTTCCGGTCGAACTTGCAGAATTCCGCCACGCGGCAGTTGAGCATGAGGCCTGCGAGCGCGGTCATCTTCAGCGCCTCGCCATTCATCACGGGCAGCGCGCCGGGATAGCCGAGGCAGACGGGGCAGGTGTGGCTGTTCGGCGGCGCGCCGTACTCGACCGGGCAGCCGCAGAACATCTTGCTCCGGGTGTTCAGTTGCACGTGGACTTCGAGACCGATGGTGGGGATGTACGATGGCATGAGGCCGGTTCGATTGGAGGAATGTCGCCCTGTCAGATGCCCGGTGGCTTCGTGCCGGGCTCGGGCGGTGCCTTGGGCGGCTCGCCGCCTTGAAGCGCGTGATCGAGCGCCTTCTCGAAATTCATCTTCTTGATGAGCGCGTTGAATTCCTGATCAGCGGAGAGCGCGAGCACCTTCTCGTGACGGAGCAATTTGATGAAACTGTTGCTGGCGAGCAGCGCGGCGACCTCGGGGTCATTTTTCACTGCGACGAGCTTCGGGTGCCCCGTGAGCTGGCCGACCCCGGGGAACTTGAGGAATCGATCGACCGCTTCCGGACGTGAGATCATGATTCCGAGCTTCGTGAGCGTGGCGAAGACGTGGGCGGCCGGGACGTTCTCGTAGCGGTGGAAGAAGTCGCCGGATTTTCCCTGGTCAAGGGCGGTGCCGAGTTTCGCGATGCTGCGCACCATGGGGCCGGGATCATCCTCCGGGGTCAGCGGAGGCATGGGTGCGCCGGTGGGGGATTGGTGGGCTTCCTTCTCGATGTCCTCGAGCCGCGATTTCGCGACGAATCCCAGCGCCCGGACGACACCGGTCGTGACCACAAACAGAAACGCCCCGAACGCCATGCCGATGAGCGCCCCAAGGATCCCGTAGCTCAGCCGCACCTTCGTGCTCGGCTGCTGCGCCGTCCTTTTGAAAAGAATCCTGCGAAGTCCGTGGAGGCCGAGGAATGTCGAGAAGCCGACGACGGCCCCCGCGATGACCGTCGTGATCTGCGGCGGATAGCCGAGGAAGCGGAAGGCCGGCGCCGCGCTGCCCGCCCCGAAATACGCCGCGGCATAGGCGCAGACGATCGACACGAGCGTCATCGCCTGCCGGGCGGCGCCCTGCCGCCAGCCATTGAGGCCGAGCAGGCCGATGATCAGGGCGGATGCTCCGTAGTACGTGAGTTTAAGTTCGTCGGCGCTCATTTCGTTGGCGGCCTCAGAGGCTGCCGCACTGCCCGCGCTGGCGCAATGCGTGATCGCACAGGACGAGCGCGGTCATCGCCTCCACCATCGGGACGGCCCTTGGAAGGACGCAGGGATCGTGCCTGCCGCGCGCCTCGAGGACCGTGTCGTCGCCGGAGGCGGTGACCGTTTCCTGCGGGCGGAAAATCGTGGCCGTCGGCTTGAACGCGACGCGGAAAAAGATCGGCTCTCCGTTGCTGATTCCGCCCTGGATTCCGCCGCTCCGATTTGTGCGGGTGCGGACGCGCCCATGGCGGAGAAGATGAT
>JBEBGK010000310.1:0-5213 GCA_040081515.1 Chthoniobacteraceae bacterium | reverse complement strand
GCTTCACGGTGTTGCGCAGCCACATCGTCTCGGCGCAATCAGCGCCGACGCCATTGCCGGTGCAGTCGCTCAGGCACCCAACTCAGGACGCAAGACCTTGCTCTCAACTTTTTCCTCAATGCTCGCTGTCAAAAAGTTCTCTCATCTCGCGCAGGAATGATCCAGAGCACCATTTACCATTCTTTCAGCGGTCTCTATGGGTTTGCGGCGGGTGGACTTGTTTGCAGTGGGAACACGGGCTTTGAGTGCCCGTTTGCCTGCCTTCCATGCCGTCGGAAGAGTCGCCGCAAACCTCAATCGCGATGATGCTGCCCCGCCGCCCGTCAAGGACACTACGCCTGCGGCGTTCCTCCTTGACGGCCACCACCGGAAACATGGCGGTCACCGCGTTGTGCCATTCTTGATTGGTAGCATCGCCATCGGTGAATCCGTTCAAAATCGTTCGCAGGCTCACGGCGAGCGACTTAGAGCGTGTCATGCACTTTGAGGTGAACGGGCCGGTTTTCAGTATTCAGTGTTCGGTGTTCAGACGGTACCGCGACTCTGCCGCCGCCGAATACTGAACACCGAACACTGAACACTGAGGGACTTCTACTCAGGCGCATTGCGGGAAAGTGCATGACAGGCTCTAAGGGAATCGGAAAACACGGGAGGATGAATGACCCGGGATCAGCCGGGTCGGGAAACGGCGGGTGTGGAAGCCCCGTTCTGCTCGACGTGCGGAGCAGGTGCGCCAACGCGAACGTGGCAGGATTTCCACAACAGAACCCACATGCCGATGACCGCAAGACTGCAAGAACTCGTAGCAGAAGCCGTCCGCATCGAACGCGAAATCTCCAGCCAGACGGATCGCCTGAAGGCGATCAATGCGTTGCTCGTGGAGGTCGTCCGCGAGGCGGCACACGAGCCCGCGCGAAAGTCTGCCTGTGCAATTCCGGAAAGTTCATCGCCGAAACGAGTCGCATTCTCACCTGCCGAATTTGCCGCGCTATTTGGAAAATCCCAGACATGGGGCTACCGGCAGATCTACGCGGGCAAGGTGACGACCATCACGCAGCACGGGCGCATTCTCATTCCTGCGGCGGACGTGGAACGGATTCTTGCGGAGGCCGGGATTTACACCGGCGAAAAAGACGACGCCGGCCGAGTACGGAAGAACAGCGGAGTTCTGGATGCGACTCGGCGCGGCCTGAAAAATGGCGAAGGGCGATGACCGAGCGACGGAACAGCAAAGCTGGCGCTATTCCACCCGCTGAATGCGAAGCCCTGCGGAAATGCGAATATGCGTTCCGGGAAACGCTGACAGCAGTCGAGCGAAGCGGCGTCAAGCCGCGGTCGGGGCGAAGGAAACCTTCTGCGCTTGGGTAAGACTGTGTTCATCCCGCAGATGGCCGTAGGTGCGCATCGCGAGAGCGCCGCCGTCTCGATGGCCCAGCCACCGGGAAACGGTGGGAATATCCACGCCGGATTCAATGCACGCGGTGGCGAACAGGTGGCGCATGTCGTGATGGGTCATGCGTGTGATGCCGATCTTTCCGGCGGCGGCGGACATCGCCTTTTGCGCCTCGCGGACTCGGAGTATCGGCGTCTCAGCAGATTCCTCAGCCCGCTCATTCCTCATCCGGCGCAGCAGAGTCATCGCGTCAGAGATGATCGGGACAAAGCGGGGGTTGCCGCCTTTGGTAACCCGGAAGTGGATGCGCTGTCGGCTGAAATCAACATCCGCCCAGCATACGTTCGCGGCCTCGTTCTTCCTCGCGCCGGTGAAGGCGAGGAATTCGACCAGGTCGGCGCAGTCGTGTGAGCACCAAGCGCCTGCATTCCGGATGGTCTCAACAAATGCGCGGAACTGCTCACGGTCCGGCAAGGAGAGATGCTTCTGCTTCACTGCAAGACGTCCGACCCGTTCGGCGGGGTTGTCGATTCTCGCGCCGGCATCGACTGCGATTCGGAAAATCGCACGAAGCGTGTCGAGGGTGTTGTTGTAGCGGCTGGCAGAGTAGTTCGCCGCGAAGCGTTCCGCCCACTGGCTCACGTCGCGCTCGGAGATCTTGCGGACATTCTGCCTGGCAAGCTCCGGCCACGAGCGCCACAGGGCGGCAAGAGTCTGTTTCCGGTAGTGCTTTGTTCCGTCTGTGATTCGGCGCAGCACCTTGCTTCGTCCGCGGAGGCCGAAGCCGTCGTCAACGCGTTTGGAAAAAATGAGCGCGCAGTCGTTCACGGTCATCCGGCCACGCTCCTCGGCTTGGGTCGCATGGGCGGCCTTTTGGATGAGGCCGGAGATTTCCCGGAGTTTGACCTTGGCGACTTCCAGCAGGTCGGTCTTGAGCGATTTCCATGTTTCCTTGCCGTTGGCAAAAACGCGGGCGTAGTATCGGCCCGATTTATGACGCACAAGATTTTGCACGCTGGTTCGGTTCCACATCTTCACGGTGGCGGGCGAATTCACGTCGTGACCGTAGAAAACGACCGTGAAAAAATCAATAGGAAAGTTTTTTGTAAATCATAAGATACTCTCGTAAAGCAACATGGGCCTGTAGCTCAACGGTTAGAGCAGGGGACTCATAATCCCTTGGTTCCGGGTTCGAATCCCGGCGGGCCCACTTTTTGGATTGCGCAATGCGGCAGGCGGATCGCCGATAGGGAAAATGCACACGCTTTCTGGAAAACGAATCGCCGTGATCGGGTCGGGCGCGGTGGGTTGTTATTACGGCGGGATGCTCGCGCATGGCGGGCATGACGTTCATCTCCTGATGCGATCGGATCTGGCGACGGTGCGCGCACAGGGGCTGACGATTCATACGAAGGGAAGCGAGATCCGCCTGCCAGCCGTGCAGTGCGCGGGCACGACCGCGGAGATCGGCCCGGCGGACATGGTGCTGATCGCGGTGAAGGCGACTTCGAACGCGGATCTCGAACGACTGCTGCCGCCGCTGCTCGGCCCGGCGACGGCGCTGCTGACGCTGCAAAACGGACTGGGCAACGAGGAATTCCTGGTGGCGCGCTGGGGCGCGGAGCGCGTGCTGGGAGCGCTGTGCTTCGTGTGCATCAATCGCACGGCGCCGGGAATCATCCGGCACATCGATCACGGCTCGATCTCGATCGGCGAGTTCCGGCGGCCCGTATCGGACCGGGTGCGCGCGGTCGCCGCGGCCTTCCAGGCGGTGGGCGTGGACAGCCACGCGGTGGACGATCTCGCAGGGGAACGCTGGCGGAAATTGCTGTGGAATATTCCTTTCAACGGCCTGTCCATCGCCGCGGGCGCGAATGTGGCGGAGGTGCTCGCGGATGGCGGACTGCGGGCTCTTGCGCGCGCGCTGATGGCCGAGGGGCTCGATGCGGCGCGACGGCTCGGCCACGAAATCCCGGATGAATATGCGGACTGGCAGATCGACCGGAGCGACTCGATGGGCGCGTACCGGCCGTCGTCGATGATCGACTACGAGGCGGGACGCCCGGTGGAGGTGGAGGCGATCTGGGGCGAGCCGCTGCAGCAGGGAACCGCGGCCGGTGCCGAGATGCCGAGGCTGGAGATGCTTCACGGGCTCATCCGCCATCTGGCCGCGCGGGCTGCGTTGCGTCGGGAGTAGTCCTCGCGTAAGCGTGTGCCCGTGCAGAAGACGCCCATCGTATCGATCCGGAATGTTTCGAAAGTTTACCGCCAGGGTGAGACGCAGATCGCGGCGCTCGACGATGTGTCGCTCGACATCGCGGCGGGTGAATTTCTCGCGCTGATGGGGCCGTCCGGCTCGGGAAAGAGCACGCTGCTGCACATCATCGCGGGGGTGGACCGGCCGACTTCCGGGGAATGCAGCGTGGGCGGGGTGAACGTGACGTCGCTCGACGAGTCCGAGCTGGCGGACTGGCGCAACCAGAATGTGGGCTTCGTCTTCCAGAGCTTCAATCTCATCCCGGTGCTCACGGCCTTTGAAAATGTGGAGCTGCCGCTGCTGCTCATGGATCTGCCCGCGTCGCGACGGCGTGAACTGGTGAACACGGCGCTGGAGCTGGTCGGATTGCTCGAGCGGCGGAAGCATCTGCCGAAACAGATGTCCGGCGGCCAGGAGCAGCGCGTGGCGATTGCGCGCGCGATCGTGACGGATCCGAAGCTCGTCGTCGCGGACGAACCGACGGGCAATCTCGACAGCGCGAGCGCCGATGCCGTGATGGAGATCCTGCGGACGCTGAGCCGGGATGCGGGCAAGACGGTCATCATGGTCACGCACGATCCGCGCGCGGCGGGTTACGGCTCACGGACGATTCACCTGGAGAAAGGGAGGCTCGAGACGTGAGCGTCGCGGGTTTCGTCGTGCGGAACGCGCTGCGCAACAAGCGCCGCCTGATGCTGAGCGTGCTGAGCGCCGCGGTGAGCCTCTTCCTGCTGGTCACGCTGATGGTCCTGCTGCGCGAGCTGACGCAGCCGCCGACCGACGCGGATGCGGCGTTGCGGGTGGCGGTGCGCAACAAGGTATCCCTCGTGAGCACGCTGCCGCAGCGGCAGCGGGGGGTGATCGAGCGGATTCCCGGAGTGGAGGTGATCACGCCGTTCGTGTGGTTCGGCGGGAAGTTCAAGGAGGACGAGCAGCTGCTCTTCGGCACGATCGCGGTGGATCCGGCGACACTCCGTTCGCTGATTCCGGAGGTTCACTGCGATCCCGCCGAGTACGAGGCATGGGTGAAGGATCGCACGAGCTGCCTCGTCGGGCGCGATACGGTGGCGCAGTACGGATACAAGATCGGCGATCGCTTCACGCTCACGAGCGGCTTCTTTCCCTGCAAGGTGGAACTGAAGGTCGTCGGCACGTATCACGGCACGGTGGACGACCGGAATATTTTCTTTCACCACAAGTATCTGGACGAGGCGATGGGCGACTGGGGGCAGACCGGCATGTGGTGGATCCGGGTGTCGTCGCTCGAAGTGATGCCGCGCGTGATCCACGACATCGATCTGGCGTTTGCAAATTCCGCGAGCGAGGTGCGGGCGGAGAGCGAGCGCGCGTTCCAGGCGTCCTTCGTGTCGATGTGGGGCGGGATCAAATTTCTGATCAGCAGCATCAGCCTGCTGGTGCTGCTGACGCTGCTGCTGGTGACGGCGAGCACGATGAGCATGGCGGTGCGTGAGCGGTTCCGGGAACTGGCGATCCTGAAGGCGATCGGTTTCCGCCGGCGCGAACTCTTCGCATTCATCCTGGCGGAGAGCTTCGGCCTTTCGC
>JBEBGK010000309.1:0-5220 GCA_040081515.1 Chthoniobacteraceae bacterium | reverse complement strand
GATCATGAAAGCCGCCGCCGCCACCGCGCGTGCCGGCGCCGCCCTGGGCGAACGCCGCATGGCCGAAGCGATCATAGGCGGCGCGCTTCTCGGGGTCCGAGAGGATTTCATATGCCGCGCCGATCTCCTTGAACTTCTCCTCCGCGCTCTTGTCGTCGGGGTTCTTGTCGGGATGAAACTTCACCGCGAGCTTGCGGTAGGCCTTCTTGATTTCGTCCGCCGACGCCGAGCGCTCGACGCCGAGAAGTTCGTAGTAGTCGTGTTTCTTGGACATGCGATGTGGCTGCGCGTGCGTGCCCGGTTCAGGCGGACGGCCGGCCTTTGCTCACGATCACCATCGCCGCGCGCAGCAGGCGATCCCGCAGCTTGTAGCCCTTGCGGACCTGCTTCAGCACCTGTCCCTCGGGTGCGGAGGCATCCTCCTCCTGGCTGATCGCCTCATGCATATTCGGATCAAATTTCGCGCCCACCGCCTCCACGGCCTCGACGCCGCTGCCCGACATGAATTCCCGCAACTGGCGCTCGATCATCTCCATGCCGACCACGATCGGCGACTTCGGGTCGCACTTGCGCACCTCGATCATGCCGAGTTCGAAATTATCGATCACCGGCAGCAGTCGTTCGAGGAGCACTGCCTGCGTCCGCTTCGCATCCTCCTCGCGATCGCGGGCGACGCGCTTGCGGTAGTTGTCGAGTTCGGCCTGCGTGCGGAGGGCGATGTCCTTCCATTTCGCGATCTCGACCACTGGATCGGCGGTCTGCATGCCGGCGGCGCCAGTTCCGCCGCCGGGGTTCTCCTTCGGCTGCGAATCGGCGCTCTCGGTTTTGTCTTCGGTATCCGCGTTGGCTTTGCTCATTTCTTAAAGATGGTGATCATCGTGATGTCGTCGTGGGGCGACTGTTCGCCGATGAACGCCCGGACGTCGCCGGTCACTCGCCGGACGATGCCGGACGCTCCCTCGGGCGCGCTGGCCTGAACAGAGCGAATCATCGCTTCCAATCCGAACTCGTCCCCGTTCCGGTCTAGCGCCTCGGTTACGCCGTCCGTGTAAAGGACGAGGCAGTCGCCGGACTCGAGGACCAGGGAAAAGTCGGTCGTGACCCTATTGAATGCACCCCCGCTGTCAATGCCCACGGCCATCCCCTTCGACTCGATCGGCGTCACGCTCCCGTTCTTGCTCCGGTAGATGAGCGGCGCATCGTGCCCCGCCCGGACGAGGCGGATCTCCGGCGTCCGCCGATCGAGAATCGCGTAGGCCATGGAGATGAACATGTCCTCCTTGATGTCCGGATAAAGCTGCGCATTGACGCGCTTGATGACCTCCGCCGGCGACGGGTGCTCCCCCGCGAGCAACCGGAGCGCGGTCCGCACCATCGCCATGAGCAGCGCCGCCGGGATGCCTTTGCCGGACACATCCGCGATCGCCACGCCGCAGCGGTCCTCATCCAGCGGGATGTAATCGAAATAATCGCCGCTGACGTAGCGCGCCGGGAGATTCGTGCCGGCAAGCTCGTAGCCTTCGATTCGAGGCGACTCGGTCGGCAGCAGGATCCTTTGCACCTCGTTCGCAATCTGCAGATCCTTCTCGATCTGCTTTTTCTCCGCCGCCTCCGCATGCAGGAAGGCATCGAACAACGAAAAGGCCGACTGCTCTGCGAGCCCCTTGAAAACCTCGAAACTGTCCGGCCCGAACGGCGGAGCCGACCCGGCGCGCGCGACGGCCAGCACCCCCATGTTCCGCCCCGCGTAGGAAAGTGGCGCGACGAACGCCGACGTCGCGCCATGCGCCAGCAGCGGCGCGAGTCGCACATCGCCGGGTGCCAGAAATACCGGTGCGCCCTCCTTGAAAACCCCACCCACCAATCCCTCGCCGGGCCTGACGGACTGCACGCGCAGTTCACGCTGCACCGAGTCCGCCGCAGTCGCAGGCTGCTGGCGGATCTCGACAAATGGGGGGCAATCCTTCGAGACATAGGCGGGATACAGCGCGCCGCCTCCCTTGCTCACGAGGTAAAGCGCGCCCCCCTGTGCCTCAAGGATCCGCAGAGCGCCCTCCACGATCAGTCCGTTCAGATCGGAGATGTGCGACTCGTCCTTCAGCGCCTCGCCGATTCCGTGGAGGAAATCGAACACCCGCCGTTCCTCCGTCTGGATCCTCACATTATCCTCACGCAACAGGCCGATCTCCGCCGTGTGCCGCCGTCCCCTCGCAATACACCATGCCACGGTCGCAGCCAGGGCGCCGGAGAGTAGGATGGTGGAATACATGTGGATGTGCGGCCCGCGAAAATGCGGTGTCCGGCGCCCACGGTGCAAGCTTCGTTCCGCGAGCCGGAGGGATTCCGGGACGATTCCGGGTGCGTCAGGCGGATTTCCGCAGCACTGCCAGCGACTGCCCGATGGACTTGCCGCCCCAGCGGGTGTCCGTGCCCGGGACGAACTCCGTCCGCTCGAAACCAAGATGGGAACACCACACATCGATCGCACCGCGCTCGATGAACATGTTCAGGGGCTGCCGGGTGTTCCTTTTCCTGCCGTGCATGGTTCCCTCGAACTGCAGCCAATGTTCCGGGAGCGCGAACTCGAGGAATGACATCACGACCTTCCCGCCCGGCCTGAGGATGCGGTGGGCATCCTGCAGATAGAGGCAGGTCTCCTCGTGCAGGAGGTGTGTGAACAAACTGAAGGCGCAGATCATGTCGGCGGAGGCAGGCTCCGCCGGGATGGACAATTCCTGATGGCAGCGGAACTTGAAGTGGCGCGGACTGACCGATGCGGCGTAATCCAGCAACCGTTGCACGACGTCGATGCCCAGGTATTCGATCTTCAACCGGTCCCCGATCGCCTTGGCGAGCCTCCCGCTTCCGCACCCGAGATCGACCAGCGACATGCCGTCCTTCAGTCCGTTCTGCACGAGCACCTCGGCGAGGACCGGACCGAATTCCTCCCAATGGCCGCCCACTGCAAGCGACATCGCCTCCGGCAGCGGATGCTTGGCGATCAGCCGATCGATGTGCCGCTCGTAGTCCTCGACGAAGTGGAACTGACTCCGAGGCGCGCTGACGAGCTTCCTGATGGCATTCTTGAGACGCTTCATGGACGTGACACCCGGCGAATGGATTCACCCGATGCCTCGAAAGCACGACAGGACCGGGCAGCGGCATCCGGGAAAAACGGAATCTGAAAAACTGAGGCTTGCGCGTTTCGCATACGCATGACGCGGGACGTACCAGCACCGCGCGGCGTCGCCAAGGACGTTCTGTTTGCCGCCTCTTGCGAAACCCGCAGCGGCGCGACCACTCCTCCTATCGCGCCCGGGCGCCCGGCCTCTCCGCCAGCGCCTTCGACAGCAGGGCGGCGAGCGCTTCGAGGCGCTTGAGCATCACCTGGCTCGTGCGGCGCATGAGTTCGTACCCGAGCTCGTGGTCGATCTCGCAGTCCTCGCGCAGAAGCGTGCCGTAGAAAAAGACGGCCTCGACCCGCTCAAGCGCGCGGGACGTGAAATGCACGTTCTCGGGATTGAAGAACCAGGAGAAACCCACGGGCTCGCCGGGACCGATCTCCTGAACGGGAACGGGACCCCCGCCGCCACCGCCGAACTCGATGAGCACGCGCCCGGAATTCACGACGAAAAAGCAGTTCGCGACGTCGCCCTGCCGGAACAACGTCTCGCCGACCTCGAAATGGCAGCGCTTCGAGTAACGCGCAATCTGCCGCAGATGCTCGATGCTGATCCCCCGGAAGAATTCCAAGCCCGCCAGTTGCTCCGCTGTCACGGGCCGAGCCGATTCGCTGCAGAGGCGGCCTGCCTCCACAGAAACGCCATTGTCGGGTTCGAGGGGACCGCTGCTCGTGGTGGAACTCATATCTGCATTATCCACAAGAATTCGCGCACCGCTCTCCAAAAATTGGCCCGCTCGCAGACATTCCTGCCGGCGGGCGGAAACAAGAAACGGCACACGTCCGCCAAGCGCCGTGAAGCCAGAACCGCTCATCGCCTTCATTCTTCCAGTAATCAAGAAGCGGGCGTCCCCATTCAAAAGAAGGACGCCTGCATCACCCCGCCACAAAACCTCAACCACGAACAATCCGATGAACTCACTCACCGCATGGAATCCCTTCAAGGAACTCGATGAACTCCGAAAGCGGCTCAACGGATGGCCTGCCATTCCTCCGGGCAGGGGCGAATCCGCCGAGACGACTCCCATGGCGCAATGGGCCCCGCTGGTGGACATCTCGGAAAATGACAGGGAATTCCTGATCAAGGCCGAGCTGCCCGAAGTGAAGAAGGAGGACGTGAAAGTCACGGTGGACAAGGGCGTGCTCACGCTCTCGGGGGAGCGGAAGATCGAAAAGGAGGAGAAGACGACGAAGTTCCATCGCGTCGAACGCGCCTATGGGAGCTTCCTGCGAAGCTTCGGCTTGCCCGAGGGCGTCGATTCCGCAAAAGTCGCCGCCGAATTCAAGGACGGTCTGCTGCTCGTCCGCCTTCCCAAAGCCGAGAAAGCCAAACCCCAGGCAGTTGACGTCAAAGTTGCATAACCAATCCGATATCCCGCACCTTCACCCATGAAAGCCACAAAGCCCTCCCGTTCCTCCACCGGCCCGAAACTCGTCATCACCGACAAGTCCGGCCACAAGACAGCCTCCGCACCTGCCGGGGCGATGGCGCCCTTGCAGTTTCACATCGGAAAAATCCTCGTCCCGGTGGACTTCTCGGAGCATTCGCAAAAAGCGCTGCGCTATGCGCTGGCGTTCGCCGCGCAGTTCGATGCCGAGGTCACGCTGGTCCACATCGTCGAGCAGATGGTGTATCCCGGCGACTGGATGTATCCACCGCTGGCAGTGAGCGATTTCGCGACGGAGAAGCGCGAGCAGATGATCGAGCGGCTCCAGTCGCTCGATGCCGGGTCCGGCGTGAAGACGCAACACATCGTCCGGCTCGGACGCGCCTGGCAGGAGGTCATCGAGATCGCGCGCGAGCAGAAGAGCGACCTCATCATCCTCGCCACGCACGGATACACGGGCCTGAAGCACGTCCTGCTCGGCAGCGTCGCGGAGAAGATCGTCCGCCACGCCCCCTGCCCCGTCCTGAGCGTGCGCCCCGAGGAGCGGGACTTCCTCTAGGGAAACGCTGATTTAATCGCGCGACGCGCGGAATGATGAAACCAGAGGCAGTGTTGGAGCGTCCAAGAGGAGCATGAACCAACAAACCAGCT
>JBEBGK010000308.1:0-5221 GCA_040081515.1 Chthoniobacteraceae bacterium | reverse complement strand
TCCGGTCGAGGGAGCCGACTACATCGATCTCGAAGTCGCCGGCGACGGCAGCAACGTGCGCGCCGTCTTCGCCGCCTCGCTCAAAGAGGCGATCACGCGCCGGACCATCGATTTCCTCGCACCGGCGGAACTCGCGGATCCCTTCGGCAATCTCCCGCCGATGCAGCCGGGGGAGGACGACGCGACACTTGACGGCCGCGTAAAGGCGACGGTGGACCCGGGCGCGGTCCGGCTCGCTCCCGGCGGCAGCGTCTCGGGCGAGTGGCAGTTCGGGCTCGCAGGCCAGCCTCTCGCAGCCTTGGTGACCTTTGAGGTGCTCAATGCCGACCTGCTCTCTCCTCCCGTGGTGACCGTCAACTCGGGGCAGCCCGGCTTTGCCAGCGTCCTCTGGCCGGACCTCGCCGATCCCGGCTTCCGCGGCGAACTGCGCCGGCAGGAAAGCGGCATGCGCTTCCAATACACCGGCTGGGTTCGCGCCCAGTACGTGATTCCCGGCAATTTGCTGCACTCGGGTTCGAACCAAATCACCGTCAGCTTGTCTGAACACAGTGGCCCAATCGCGGTTCGTAATGTCGAACTGCAACTCAAGCACAACTGGAAGCACCTCGATTATCTCCTGACTCCCGACACCAAATGAAACCCCTTGCCCGCGCGGCCAACGCCGCATTTACCCTCATCGAGATCATGCTCGTGATCATCATCGTCGTCGCGCTGATGGCGGTGTTGATCCCGAACCTAAAGAACGCCCTGAGCGATTCCAAGCGGGGGCAGGCCGAGATTTACGTCCAGAAGCTGAGCGGCGATCTTTCCCTTTACGAAATGGCGAACAGCTCGCCGCCCAGCACCGCGCAGGGCCTGCGGGCCCTCGTGGAAATGCCCGCCGGCGAGCCCCGCCCGCGCAAGTGGAGCCAGCGGGAGGAGAAGATCGAACCCGACCCGTGGGGGATGGAATACCTCTACGAATTCCCGGGTAAGCGCAACAAGACCGGGTTCGACGTTTACAGTTCCGGCCCCGATCGCCAGCCCGGCACCGCCGACGACATCGGGAACTGGACAACCCAGTAAAGCGCCGACCAGCGCAAGTCCTCCCGGAGGGAACGGAGTGATGCTCACGCCGCGGTTCGCTTTCAGGAAGGCGGCCCTGTGCCTCGCCGGCACACTCCTGCTCGCCACTTCGCCGGCTCACGCGCAGTCAGGGCTCATTGAAAGGAAGGCCGTGAAGTCGTCCGACCTCGCCTCGGTCGGATACGACCAAAAGAGCCGCGTCCTCGAGATCGAATTCCATTCCGGCGGGATCTACCGTTACCACGAAGTGCCGCGGGAGATCTTCGATCGCCTGCTCGCCGCCGAATCCAAGGGCCGTTTCTTCGCCGGGCAGATCCGGCATCGCTTTCGCTTCGAGCGGATCAAACCCCGAGCCTCCGCCGCGAAATGACAAGGGACGAGATCCGGCTCGTAACCTTCGTTCTCCTCGCGCTGGTGATTGGAGCCGTCGTGCAGCATTTCCGGCACCGCCCGACCGCCAGCCCAGTCCCTGCCGCGGCACCGGCCCCGGAGCCGCGAGGCTGGGCAAAGCCGCCGTACGCGCTGAAGGAAAAGAGCCGCTGATCCGTAGCCAACGACGGAAGGGGCGGGCACTCTGCGCGCCACGGGTGGCGCGCGAAGAGCGGGTGAAATTCACCCGCGCTCACTGAGGAACTTCGTGATCACCTCGGCCAGCCGTGGGCCGATCCCTGTCACGCCTGCGATGTCCTCCACCGGCGCCCGGCGGATTCGCACCACGCTCCCGAATTTCCGCAGCAGCGCCTGCTTCCGCGCCTCGCTCACGCCGGGACAGTCGTCGAGCGTGCTCTCCGCGATGCGGCGTTTCATCAGCAACTGGTGATATCCATTCGCCCACCGGTGCGCCTCGTCCCGGATTCGCTGCAACAGCTTCAGCGCGCCGCTGTCCGCCGACAGCCGCATCGGCAGCGGACGGCCCGGCCGGTAAATCTCCTCGAATTCCTTCGCGAGCCCGATGATCGGCACGTCGAACAGGCCCAGCCGCTGCAGCTCGCGGCACGCAGCCCCGAGCTGCCCCTTCCCGCCGTCCACGATGATCAAGTCCGGCAGATTGCGGATTGTGGATTGCGGTTTGGGGTTTGCGTCGAGCGAACCCAATCGCTCCGCAACCACGAGCGGGCTCTCCTGAGAATCGCTGTAATCAACCACGCAACCGATGGCGTCCTCGGGCAAATCCGCAATCCGCAATCCGCAATCCGCAATTTCCCTTAGCACCCGCGAGTAGCGCCGCCGCACCACTTCCGCCATGCTCGCGAAATCGTCCTGCCGGCCCTCGATGCTCTTGATCCGGTATCGCCGGTAGAGGTGGTTCGCCGGCCGGCCGTCGAGAAAGCAGACCATGCTCGCGACCACGTGCGTCGTGCTGATGTTCGAGATGTCGAAGCATTCCATCCTGCGCGGCGGGCCCGCCAGGCCCAGCGCCTCGCCGAGTGCCGCAAGGTCGATCTCGGGATCGATGGCGCTCGGGAGCTTCAGCCGGTGGCGCATCGTCGTCGTGTAGCGCGTCATCGGCTTCGTCGTCCGGCGCAGATCGTCGAGCATGTTGCGGAGCTCCGCGGCACGCTCGAAGTCGAGTTTTGCGGCCGCCGCCTTCATCTCGTCCTCGAGCCCGGAGAGCAGTTCCTTCGACTGCCCCTCCATGAACTCGCAGGCCTGCCCGACGCGTTCCCGGTACTGCTCGGGCGTCGTCTCCGCCAGCTTCATGGGCACCTGGTAGGTCGAGCTTTTCCTCTCGCGATCGCTCGGCGATCCGCGCCCGAAGGTCAGCACTCCGAACCGCTTTCGCATGAACGTCAGCGTCTGACGCAGCGCGCCCGAGTGGGCGAACGGCCCGAAATAGCGCGCCCCGTCGTGGGGATTCTTCACCCGCGTGAGGCGGAACCGGGGCCACTCCTCCTGCATGTCCACTTTCACGAGCAGGAACCGCTTGTCGTCGCGGAAGCTCACATTGTAGCGCGGCCGGTATTCCTTGATCAGCTTCCCTTCCAGCAGCAGCGCTTCGGGCTCGCTGCCCGCCACATGCCAGTCGAAATCGTGGATCGCCTCGATCAACGCCCGCAATTTCGGATCGGCACGCATCTGGCGCGACGGCGTGAAATACTGGCTGAGCCGCTTCCGGAGATCGCGCGCCTTGCCGACGTAAATCACCCGCCCGAACCGGTCCCGGTGCAGATACACCCCGGGCTTGTGTGGAACGTCGCCAAGCTTCGCCTTGAAATCGGCTTTTTTGCGGGGAGCGTCCATCGCCGGGAGCTTAACTCACCAGCCGTGCTGGCGATAGAATTGAAACCGGCGGATGATATCGTCCACGTACCTGCGAGTGCTCCCCGCGGCTGACTCCCGCAGCATCTCCTCCGCCGTCCGGGATTTTGCCGCCCACTTTTCCACCCGCGACCGGCCGGCGTTGTATTCCGCAAGCGCGAACGGCAGCGGATCGTCGCGGTCCTTCCAGTGTTCCAGGGCCTCGCTCAAATACCACGAGCCCGCCTCGAGGTTTGTCCTGGCATCGAAAAGATCCGCGTACACGAAAACCTCCAGCTTGTGCGCCGCCGCCCAGTCGCGGGACGCCGCTTCGCCGACCTGCATCAACCCGCGTTCACCGGCCCCGCCAGTCTTGTCCGTGAAGAACCGGCTCTCGCGCCAGACGACGGCCTTCACCAGCTTCGGATCCACGCCGGCTTTCTTCGCGGCTTGTTCGATGAGCCCGTCATGTTCGTGAAACCGCCCGGCCGCCAGGAGTTCTTGCAGGCGGTAAACCGGGTCCGGCGATCGCCAGACCACCAGGACGAACGCAAAGTTCGCCGCCAGCAGGAGCAACAGAAAAAACCGCGAGAGGAATCGCTTCACACCGGGTGAATAGACGGCAGCCCGCACGCAACGCCAGCCAATGCTGGGAGCCCGTCGAAAAACCCGGTGCCCCGGACGGAAAGCCGGCCTACGGAGGATCACGCGTAGTGAGCCAAAAGTAACTGTTACCCGTGTGACGGGGGAACGGGTGCCTGCGACCCTCGAGAAAACCTTTGCCTTGGTTATTACGCTCACGTAGTAATCCGCCCTCCACTCCCGAACGTATCCGAATCCATCATGTCCACCGTCCCGCATCTTCCCGTCCTCCGTCTCGGCCGCAGCTACGAGAGCCTCGACAAGCTCGAAATCAAGGACCACCGCACCGGCGAGGTGCGCGCCACTGTGTCTTCGATCAATGCGGGCGTTCTGCGAAAGGACTTCCGCAAGCTCGGCGATGCGCGCAAGGCGCTGGCGAAATTCACCGTCGCGCAACTCGTCGAGCTCAGCGCAAAGGCGGGCGAGCATTTCCTGAATGGCACGCTGCCGCTCGGCGACAAGGGCCACACGCAGAGCGCGGATGAATACGTCGCCACGCTCAGCACCACGAGCGGGCTGCCGCATGTGATGGTGCGGCGCAACATGGCGAAGCTTCACTACGCGCTCACGCATCTCGGCGAGATCCTCAATGGGCTTTCGCGCGGGCTCGACATGAAGATCATCGACAGCGGCTTCGGGGAGCAGTTCGGGACGAAGCTCTCCTTTTTCCCGACATGCCAGGCGCTCGGGCTCGTGATGCCGAGCAATTCGCCCGCCGTGAATTCGCTCTGGCTCCCGGCGATCGCGCTGAAGACGCCGGTGGTCATCAAGCCCGGCCGCGACGAGCCGTGGACGCCGTGGCGGCTCATCCAGGCATTCATCGCCGCGGGCGTGCCGGCGGAGGCGTTCGGCTTTTACCCGACCGATCACGAGGGCGCGGCCGAGATTCTCAAGTCCTGCGGACGCGCGCTCATCTTCGGCGACAAGAACACGATGGCGCAGTATGCGAACAATCCCGCGATCCAGCTCCACGGACCGGGCTGGAGCAAGTTCCTCATCGGCGACGACTGCATCGAGAACTGGCGCGACTACATCGACGTGATCGCCGCAAGCATCTCCGACAACGGCGGGCGCTCGTGCATCAATGCCAGCGCCGTCGTGGTGCCGAAATACGCCGCGGAAATCGCCGACGCGCTCGCGAAGAAGCTCGGCCCCTTCGCGCCGACTGCGAATGATGATCCCGAGGCGAAGCTCAGCGGCTTTGCGAATCCGAAGTTGGCCGACTACATCGACTCCAGCATCGATGAAGCGCTGACGACGCCCGGCGCCGAGGACG
>JBEBGK010000307.1:0-5230 GCA_040081515.1 Chthoniobacteraceae bacterium | reverse complement strand
TTTCCAAGCCACGTCCGCGGCGGTGCGGTGCCACCCACGGCTTGAATCGCCATCATGAAAAAACATCCGCATCTCCGCTCCTCCCGTCGCACCGCCGCCCTCATCCTTGTTGGCTCCGTCGCCGCGCTGCTCGTCCCGCGGCTCTCCGCGCAGACCACCATCACCTACACGAACGGGCAGACCGACGCCACGGCCTACTCCACCTCCGCGCCCAATGACCCCACCACGCTCTCCCTCGCCTCCGGCGCGGCGACGCAGAGCGGCATCCTCAGCGGCAACGGCGCGGTGATCATCAACGCTGGCACGGGCACGCTGACCCTTTCCGCTGCGAACACCGTCTCGGGCACGACGACCGTGAGCGCGGGCACGCTCGCCTTGGGCAACGTGAACGCCCTGCAAAACAGCACGCTGAACACCGGCGTCTCCGGCACGCAAGCGGTCACCTTCACCGTGGCAGGCACCAACACCTACAACCTCGGCGGACTCACCGGGGCGGACGCCATCGCCAACGGCGGCAATACGATCAGCGTGGGTGCGAACAATGCGGACACCACTTACTCAGGAGGTGTCAGCGGCACCGGCGGTCTCACCAAGGTCGGGACCGGCACGCTCACGCTCTCCAACGTGAACAGCCGTTCGGGGGTGACGACCCTCCGCGAGGGAACCCTGAGCACCAACAGCGTTAAAAATTTCGGCGGCAGCGCCTCCAATGCGGCGGCTAACCTCGTCTTCGACGGCGGCACGCTGCGCTACACCGGCTCGACGGCGTCGTCCACGTCTCGCGACTTCACGATCAATGCCGGCAAGACCGCGACCTTCGACATCTCCATAAACCTCTCTTGGCACGGCGCCTCCGTCGCCACGACCGGCGCGCTGACCAAGACCGGCGCGGGCACCCTCACCCTCTCCGGCGCGAACCTCCACACCGGCGCGACGACCATCAGCGCGGGCGTATTGGTATCCGCCAACGAAGGCGCGCTCAGCACGACGAGTTCCGTGGCCGTGAACAGCACGGGTACGCTCGCAGTAAAATACGGCGGAGCCTCTGACTATACCCAGGCGCAAGTCGGCACGCTGCTCGGCAAGACCACCTTCGGTGCCACTACTGCCGCGTTTGGATTCGACACGACCAATGCCGTCGGCGCGGCGACCTATGGCAGTGTGCTCTCGATGGCCGCAGGCGTGACCAAGCTCGGTGCGGGCACGCTCGTTCTGGATCAAGCCAACACCTACACGGGAGCGACGACCGTCAGCGCGGGCACGCTCGCCTTGGGCAACGTGAACGCCCTGCAAAACAGCACGCTGGACACCGGCGCATCCGGCGCGCAAGCGGTCACCTTCACCGTGGCGGGGACGAACACCTACAACGTCGGCGGCCTCAAGGGCGCGGACGATCTGGCGATCGGTGCCAACACGCTCTCCGTGGGCGCGAATGGCCAGAATACGAGCTACACCGGCGTCCTCTCCGGCTTGAACGGCGTGCTGAACAAGGTCGGCGCGGGCACCCTCACGCTCTCCAGCGCGCCCCTCCACACCGGCGGGACGACGGTGAACGCCGGAACCCTGTTGCTCAGCGGGGCGACAACGTGCCCGCCACCGGGACGCTGCAGGTGAATGCGGGCGGCAATTTCAGCCTGGCCGACGGGACGGCGCGCGCCACGACGACGACCGCCGCCTTGAACCTCGCCTCGGGCGCGAATCTGACCTTTGACTGGAACGCCGGGTCTGTGGACACGCTCACCTCGACCGCCGCCGCGACGACCACGGGCATCGTGGGCATCATCATCAATCCGGCGAACGCTCCCTCCGGCATGGGGTTGACCCTGCTCAGTTCCAGTTCCGGCGGTCTCCAGACGGCGGGCGGCACGAAGTATTTCCTGGCCAACAACACGAATTTCGCCGTCACCCTGACGCAGAGTGACACTGCGGTCACCATTGGCAGCTACACCGCCGTCTCCGCCCCGGGCGACCTTCTACTGGCAGGGCAACAAGGTCGCAGGCACGAACACCGCCGGTGTGGACAATGCCCTGGCCTATTCCAATGGCAGCGCGAGCAACTGGTCCGCCACCGACGGCAGCTACACCGCCATCGGCTTGACCCCGGGCTCCTTGGCGAACGTGATTTTCTCCGCAGCGGGCGCGGTGGAGCAGAGCACGGTGCTGGGCGCGGACATGGCCGTGAACAGTGTGACCTTCAACAACAGCGCAGCCGTCGCCATCGGCGGCCCCAATATCCTGACGCTCATGAGCGCGGGGACCGGCGCCAGCAGCGCGATCGTGGTCAGTGCCACAGCGAATGCCAACACGGCCATCAGCTCGAACGTGGCCTTGGGAGCCAGCCAGACGTGGAGTGTCGCCAGCGGCAAGAACCTGGCCGTCAGCGGGACGGTCTCCGGTGGCAATTCCCTGACCAAAGATGATGCCGGCACGCTGACGCTCACCGGCGCGAATACCTACACGGGCGACACCACGGTCAAGGCCGGGATCCTGAAGCTCGACACCACCGGCAGCATCGCCAGCAGCCCGAATATCGTCGTCGGCGACGCGGGTTCCTCGGGCGCGCGTCTGGACGTGACGACCGTCAACGGCGGCTTCGTGGTCGTCATCAACCAGACGCTCAAGGGCATCGGGACGATCGACGGCAACACGACCATCCTCGGCACGCACGCGCCCGGCAACAGCCCCGGCTTGCAGACCGTCAACGGCAACCTGATCTACGGCACCGGCTCGATGGTGAACCTGGAACTGGGCGCGAATCTGTCCACGGACACGGCTGGCATCCGTGGTGTGCACTTCGACGCCGTGGATGTGACCGGCGCCCTCACGATCGGCACCGGGGTGACCTCGAACCTGATCTTCAACGGCGTGGGCTCGGCGGTGGACTTCGCCGATGCCTTCTGGACCAGCGACCGTAGCTGGCTGGTCTATGACGCCGCGACGCTGTCCTCCGGTTCGATTTTCGACACGATCACCGCCACGGTCGATTCCCTCGGCGGAACGATGACCCCGGGCGCTTTCTCATGGAATCAGACCGGCAACGATGTCTATCTGAAGTTCACGGCCGGTGGTCCCGCGCCCGTGCCCGAGCCCACCGGAGTCGCCATCGGCCTGCTGTGCGTGGGCGTGGCGGCATCCCGGCGGCGGCGCAGGAGCGCGTAGAGCGCGTAGAGCGCGGCAGGCGGGCCTTGAGGGCGCAAGCCGCAGGCGCTCACCGCACCCGATTCACATCATCCCACCACCGGCCCATGGCTGGCGGTGGGATGTTTCTTTTTCCGGATGGAGGGCGCAGGGATGAACGGAATGTCGCGCTCGGAGCTGGCGGCAACGTAGTCCCACGCTTCAGCGTGCAAGACCGCGCAGATCGGGACCGGTGAGCGTCTCGGCTTGAGGGACGCTTTTACGAGCTGAAGCTCGGGACTACTTTGCTCGGCGTCACACCGCCGGTCACAGGCTGGCGATGGGACGCGCGGTCTGCCAGTCCGGGCTGCCATTCGGACGGACTGACAGGTTGGGAATACTTGCCGCGTTCATTCCCGTCCTGCTTGCTCCCATTGCTCCGGGGTTATCCCCGCCTGCACCAGGATGCGCTTTACAAGCGTCCAATCCAAATCCCCGCCATGCGGATTCGGAATCGGCACGGTGTGCGCACCGTGCCGCATAGCCATGTGGCGGTGGCCGGGTTCCGGTCCCTGCCAGCCAAGTGTGCGAAAGCGGCGGACCAGTTCGCGGCGCTTAATCGGTTTCGGCATAGGCGGCCTGTGGATTGATGTCCACGCCCGCAATCACCGGAAAGACATCGTCGTGGCGGGCCTTGATCAGAATCCAATCTTCCAGCACACCCTGCAAATTCTCCCGCGTGCCTTCGAGCGTGTCGCCATCGGCCCAGAGTCCCTCGCAGGCCGGGATGGTCGCAAAGAATCGCCCGTCCTCCATCAACTCGTAATGCGCCTCCCGCATCGCTGCCTGGATGTATTCAGTAAGCATTACTGACGATAGACCAAAGCGTCCGCGATTGGAAAAGGAAAAGTGCGCCGCGGATGCCCGAGTGCATGGGATGTGTTCGGTGGGCCTTCGCCCCCGTCCCCAAGCCCGGCACGGCGCTGTCCGGCATGGCGTGCGTCGGGTCGCCGCGTTGCGGCGGCGCAGGAGCGCTGCGGCGGCGGCGAAGCTCACCGCTTAACGAGCAAAGTTCAAAGCGCAGAGGGCGCGCAAGCCACAGGCACTCCCCGCACCCGCGGCATCGTACACGATTCACAGCATCCCACCGTCGGCCAAGGGCTGGCGGTGGGATGTTTCGTCTGCCGCACTCGCGGCTTGAGCGAGGCGGATGAGCGGGTATCTTCCCCGGCCATGAGCATCACAGTCACCGTCGAGAACGACATGATCAGACTTCCCGCGAATGTCCATCTGCCCGATGGCACACAGGTGCGCCTGGAGCCGATTGTCCCCAGCCAGTCAGCAAGCGGCTGGCCCGCAGGTTACTTCGCACGCACAGCGGGGATGCTGGCGGGCGAACGCATGGAGCGCCCTGAGCAGGGCACGGCGGAACAGCGCGAGGAGTGGTGATGGCGTGGCTGCTGGATACGAATGCGTGGATTCACTACCTGAAAAATCCGGACACCTGCATCCGCTCGAGGCTGGAGAAGCATACGCCGGATGAGATCGTGGTCTGTGCGGTGGTGAAGGCGGAGTTGCTGCACGGCGCGCAAAAATACGGCGCGCCGAACGGCGCACGGCGATCGTGCATGAGACGCTCGCTCCCTACCGTTCGCTTTCCTTTCGATGACACAGCGGCGGAGCATTATGCCCGCATCCGGCATGAACTCGAAGAATCGGGCGGACGCATCGGGCCGCACGATCTGCTCATCGCCGCGATTTGCCTCGCGCACGGCTGCACATTGGTGACAGGCAACCTGGCTGAATTCCGAAGGGTGCGCGGACTGGGCGTGGAGGATTGGATCGCGGAATGACGCCTCCGTCCGCGAGCCCGGCGCGGCGCTGTTCGGTCTGACGCTCGTCGGGGTCGCAGCGATGCGGCGGCATCGCACAGGATTTCAAGCGTCCCACCACCGGCCCACGGCCCATGGCTGGCGGTGGAATGTCTCTTTTCCCGGATGGAGGGCGCAGGGATGGACGGAGCGTCGCGCTCGGAGCTGGCGGCAACGTAGTCCCACGCTTCAGCGTGCAAGACCGCGCAGATCGGGACCGGTGAGCGTCTCGGCTTGAGGGA